>JAOUMY010000003.1:0-300000 GCA_029881255.1 Gammaproteobacteria bacterium
ATCGTGATCGTGATCGTGATCGTGATCGTGATCGTGATCGTGATCGTGATCGTGATCGTGATCGTGATCGTGATCGTGATCGTGATCGTGATCGTGATCGTGATCGTGATCGTGATCGTGATCGTGATCGTGAGGATGGTCATGGCTGTGGGTATGCGCGTCAACATCTAAATGCACACCCACCGCAACTTCTTCGAATACGACCACGTCTTCACCCTGTGCTACCGGCTCCACATGCTCTTCATGCTCATGGGTATGTGGATGATCGTGATCATGGTGCTCGTGACTATGCCCTTCGCTATGCCCGTGATGGAAGTGAATGTGAATATGTTCTTCTGCATCCGGTCCGTGTGTATGTCGATGGGCGTGCAGAAACTTGGCGATAATACGCTTGTGTTCGTCATCCATAGTGCCACTACGCAGACGCTCCTCGAGCAACTCATGCGTCATAATCGCCAGCGGTAATTCGAGATTGTATTGTTCGAGTAATTGCTTGTCTTGCAAGATGTGTTGGGCATGACCGTCGGCGACAAACTTGCCATCGGACAACATCAAACAACGATCACACACATCCAACGCGATATCGAGATCATGGGTACACAAAATAATCGTGCGATCGGATTCCTGTAACCACTGTATCAGTTTGCGGCGATTGAGCGGGTCCATATTAGTCGACGGCTCATCGAATACCAGGATGTCCGGTTGATACGACAACACCGTTGCCAATGCTAAACGCTTGCGTTCACCAAAAGACAAATGAAACGACGAGCGATCTTCATAACCTTTGAGACCAACCGTCTCCAGGGCTTCGTCGACACGTTGCTGTATTTCTTCTCGCGGCAGGCCGAGATTCAGAGGACCAAAGGCCACGTCATCAAACACCGTCGGCGAAAACAACTGATCATCCGGGTCTTGAAACACGATGCCCACGCGACGGCGGATATCACCGAGATTTTCTTTGCGTACTTCCATGCCTTCGATTTCAATCGAACCCGAAGTCGGCATGGAGACGCCATTGAGCAGACTCATAAACGTCGATTTACCCGCGCCGTTCGGCCCGATCAAGGCCACTTTTTCGCCT
Source organism: Gammaproteobacteria bacterium (assembly GCA_029881255.1). Taxonomy (NCBI): domain Bacteria; kingdom Pseudomonadati; phylum Pseudomonadota; class Gammaproteobacteria; species Gammaproteobacteria bacterium. The sequence continues at coordinate 1,082 of JAOUMY010000003.1, forward strand.
TTGCGTATCACACAATCGGCACCCTTGAGCACCTCGTGTCCATCGGAATAGGTAAACGCCACATTGTTTACTTTAATCGCCACCGGTGTGTTATTCATAAATTTCACCTGCCTCAATACCATGCCTTTTGGGCGATGGGAAAAAATTCAATTACGTCGACATAGGTCAGCGCCACCGCGATGCAAATAATCAACACCGCCTTTATCCAGTCTTTTGTTTCCGCCTGAAATACGCGCAGGGTGTGAAACTCGCCGGTATAGCCCTTGGACAACATCGCCTTATACACGCGCTCAGTGCGCTCAAAACTGCGGATGATGAGTGTGCCGATGAAATTGCCGACCGTGGTCAGTGTGCGCATATCGAAACGCTTTTCAAAACCACGGGACTTCATCGCCGTGTCCTTGCGTTTGATTTCCTCGACGAAGACAAAAATAAAACGATAGGTAAACAAAAACATCTGCACCAGAATTGTCGGACAGCGCAGACGTTGCAAGGCAATCATTGCCGTATCGAAACGCGTCGTACCAAAGATCGCATACGTGGTCATCACCACCGAGATTGCCTTGAACACAATCATGACCGCCAGACGTAGCCCTTCCCACGCAAAGGCTATCCCAAACACATGAAACATTGCCTCACCCGGTATGGTCAGCGGCAATACAATAAAGAAGGGAATCAAAAAGATTAAAACGAATTCCAGGCCGTGTTGTACAAAATGCAACGGCAGGCGCGACATTACCACCAGGGTGGCAGCCAATAGAAAACCGATCATGACGAGAGGAATCGAATCGAGCAAGGCGATACAAAAGGCAAACACACCAAGCGAAAAAATCTTGATGCGCGGGTCCCAGCGTTGAAGCGCCGAGGCATTACCTGCGTAACGATCGATATCCAATGCCATACTTACTCACTCCCAGGTGCACGATAACCGGCAAGCACTTCCGGTTTGGCCTTTAATAAAAAACCCACAATCGCCGACGCGACTATGCCTTCAACAATCATAATCGGAATATGCATCGTGAATATGATCGACGCATTGGTCAGAAACTCTTCGCCGGTACTCACCAGTGCCAGCGCCAGAATCGAACCGGAGGTTATCGTCGCCGTTGCCGCGGCAAGAAAGGCGAAGATCAATTCTTTCTTGGCAAAGCCAACGCGATGACGCAACTGCCAAACACCATAAGCCGCCAGCGCGCCCGTCCCCATCATCGCCGTGTTCACGCCGATAACCGATATCCCGCCATGGCCAAAGATAATCGCCTGAAAAATAATCCCGATCATAATCGCCACAAAGGCGCGTTTACCGAGCACGATACCGGCAACACCGTTGAGAATTAAATGAATACTCGCGACACCGATCGGCACTTTAATCAAGGAGGCCACAAAAAATAGCGCCGTGATCACCGAGATTTTTGGAATCTCTTCCAGATCCATTTTGCGCATGGTCAAGGCCGCACCGATAGCGGCGACCGCAAAACCGGTTGCGATGGTTGGCCCTTGCAGTATGCCTTCTGATATGTGCATTACGCCTTTTCACCTTCTTTACGCGCCTTGAGAAAGGCAAACACCCCGAGTATGCCGACGATAAAACCGACACCGCCGACGATATCGCTGGTATACACTTTGTTTTTCAATTCCGACAACTCGCGCGCTAATGGTCGATTCGCGTCGGCAACCGCCTTGCGTATTTGTGCATCGATGCCGCTACTTGCTGTCGAACTAGTTGCATCGTCACTGACGGCATTGGAAGGGTCTGCCGAAACCGAGGTCATTTCCCCGCCTTCCAATGTCGCCTTGACGATATGACCCAAACCGGCGTCTACCTTGATCTGAATCTTTTTCACCGACGGTGTAGCAAAGGTGTAATTGCCTTCTTCATTGACCACGCCTTCGAGCAACATCGCATTGTCGCCATCGCTCACCGTCACCTTTGCATCCTTGGGAATAATCCCGTCAGAAAAATACGACTCCACAAAAATCTTGCCCGACTCGGCATAGGTAAAAATATTCAGCTTATGCGCCTGCGCCGCGCCCGCCGAAAACATCAATACTAAAAAAGCTATCCAAGGCTTCATGCGTTTCCCCCGATCAATGCGTCTTTACCCATAACACCGCGCCGATTTCCACCGGCTTGTCCTTGCCCTCGTGTTTCATTTTTTTGTCATCGGTATTCAATGCCGCGAAACCCCACCAAGCTTTAAACGGCATGGCGTAGGTAAACACACCATTGCCATCGGCCTTGATCACTTGCGTAATCATCGGGTCCGCCGGTGCCTTGCGCGCACCGTCCGGGTTATAAAATTCGACTTCCACTTCGGCATACGGGACAGGCTTACCCTTTACCTTGACGATGCCCTGGAACACATTGCCCGCCCACAAACCATATGGACGGGTCAACGGCGTAATCTCGGTTTTCAAGCCCACGTCCTGATCCCAACCCTCTTCCAGACCAAAACCATTCACGATGACCTTGGTGTAGTGCACGATGAACGAGTCCTCGCTCGGCTCCCAATAGGGTTGGGGTTCTACATAAAAGGTATGGTCACCCGGCTTGCGCATCGCATAGCGGGCCTTGAACATATCGAAGGCCTTACCCTCCATATCGCTCATTTTCAATGACTTAAGTTCGCCGAGTAAATCCTGCTTCTTGCCATTGACCATCACCCCAAACTGCACCGGCGCCGCCATGTGCATGCCTTTGTTCTCAAACGGATGCCAAAATAACAGGTCCAGTTTAAGACTACGTGATTCCCCCTGGGCGACCATGTCATCCGAGGGAATAATCATCTGAAAATGGGCCTGGGCCTGGCCAAACCCGCCAAGGAGTATCAATAGGAATAATGCGCGGAAGCGCGAAACGGAGTAAGTAGAACGAAACATATGGCGACCTGTAATCTGTTGAATTTATATGTTTTATCTGCCAGCAACCAGACCGGATACACCACCCTCCCTGTACAGCCAGCCTTAAAAACCTAGTCAGCTCAGACACAGGCCCCGATCGGCAGAGGCCCGCTCAGTATAACGCCAAATGTAAAAAGTATGAAATATTTAATTTTTTTCATACTTCACACGGTGTTGCTAAGTGATTGGTTTCTTGAGGAGTAATAGGAGGAACAAATCGTATTCGCCCATGATTGTTTTATCCAAGGGGATCTCCAGAACTCTTATCTTGACAATCATCCCGGCCGATATATATTTCAATATATATTCAACCCCGGAGAAGAATTATGGGTAGTGTTTCTCTACGTAAAGTCGGCACCAGCTATGTCACGACAATTCCTTCAGAGATTGTGGAAGAGCTACATCTAAAAGAAGGTCAAAAGTTTGAGATCAAAAAAGAAAATGGCCAATTGATTCTCATTCCAGTAACACCGGAATACGAAGAGGCTATGGCAGCACACGATCATGTCCTTGAGAAATATCGCGCAGCGTTCAAAAAGCTTTCTGATGCCTGAAACGCGTTTTCTTTCCATTGAAGTCGTACTAGCAATACACCACTCACAAATCAATGTGTTTGGTGGGCTTCACGGATTGCGTGACCAAGGTTTGCTCGAATCGGCGGTAGATCAAGCGCATCAAACATTCTCCCATTCGAACGATATTTTTCAAACGGCGGCGCAATATTGTCTGTCCATAGCGAAAAATCATCCATTCCTGGACGGCAACAAACGGACCGCCGCCGCATGCATGTTGACGTTTATGGTGTTGAATGGTTTCGAACCGACGCTAAGCAACCAAGACCTATTCGATTGGACGCTAAAAGTTGCAATTGGCGAATTATCTCGTGATCAGTTGGCGGAATTGCTGCTAAACAATAGTAGTACTCTTTAGAATCCTGTAAACAGCCCTAGGTCACCCAGTGGACTCTATATGACACAAAAACTCACCTTACTCGACCTTGTTGGCGGCATCGAAACCCTCGATCGCGTACAATCGCGACCAGTCCAGTAGCGTGATCTATCAAACCCAGGATTTAGTTCGCCCCCCATCCTCCAAAATACTCCCTTCGCCCTAAGCATTTAGACCCACTCCAGTATTTGGCACAAATAATCCGCAAGTCAGTCTAAAAAACATGTGAACTATGCACGATATATATATGAGAGATAAAAAGAAAACATTGATTTATTAAATGAAAATAGCGTCAAACCTAAGCGGTCTGATGCTTGACCGTATCTATAACAATAATGCGCGATCTATGTCGGTGACGACTACGCGGCTGGCAAGCGGACTAAGAATTAATTCTGCACGTGATGATGCGGCAGGGTTAGCTATCTCTACACGTTTTACCTCCCAAATACGCGGCATGCGCGTCGGACAAAGAAACCTTAACGATGCTGTTTCAATGCTGCAAGTTGCCGACGGCGGATTGTCTGAAGTCAATGGTATGTTACAACGCATGCGAGAACTCTCGCTGCGAGCAGCTAACACAGCTACTGTCAGCGTTGGAGACAGACGCAATCTGCAACTCGAAGTGGATCAACTGACGATGGAAATTCAGTCGACTTTCAACAAAACTGAATTCAATGGCATCCATCTTTTAACACCGCTAGTGGAAGGAACGATTGCCGTCTCGGTTGGCGAACCACAAGACGATTTATTGTATGCACTCAAAGCAACATGGATGCAGGAAGCGGAAAACGCGGTGAGCACTTGGTATGGTATTACAGCCAACCTCAATGAACCCTTGGAAGTAGTGTTTGATGATACTGGCTCGATTGGACCGGAAGGTGCGAAGATTACAGCCACATATGATGCGCCGTCTCGATTAGGTACCGGCTTAACACTAACATTGGATATGAATATGTTTGGCGGAGCGCAAATCCCAAATGGTGGTGGCGGTCCTCTTTATCTTGATCGTATCATAGCCAGAGAAATGACCAAGGCTGTGATGCACCGTAATGTCGATATGGCAGCACTACCAGAATGGTTCAAAGAGGGTGCTGGCGAATTACTTATTGGCGGTGACGAGCGTGTGGCTGCCGACGGTGGAGTCAACGTAGTAAAAACTGAAGACCTCACCGCCTGGGCAGACACCAGCGCTATGCGCTCAAAATCCTATCTTGCGCAACGTTATATCAATGATGTTTTAATTTCTAATAGCGCGAGCATGGACCAGCTTTTTACGGAACTAAACAATACTATGATGACTCACGGCTCCCGATACCTGTACGACGCTATCAATTCTGTTGCCGGTCTGACAGGCCCTGCCAGATATAACAACGAGTCGCAATTTATGAGCAAACTAAATGCCTATATCAATACCAATTATCTGGGCCTTGACCTGGCCAATGCGGAAGATGTGGGAGCAATTGGCGGGCTTGAAGCGGGTGGAGCCCCATTAAGAGCAGATACGAGTGCCGAAGGAGTCATTCCCGATATCGAAGGTTTTCAGGAAAATCCGACACTTTTCGACGTCACTTTTCCGGTTGTGGCTAGCGCTGCTACCACTACATCAGGTACGCGCCGCTCCTTGGGGCAATTACATTACATGTTTCAGTATGGCGCCAACCCTGGTGATGCCATGCAGGTTGATCTTAAGCAATTCTCCACATCCTTACTCCATCTACGAAACCTTGATGTCGTCAAGCGTGCGCAGGAAGCAGTAACCCTAATTGATACTGCACTTGATACTGTGAACAGCCAACGCGCACGTTACGGGGCGCAACTGAATCGTGTAGAACATATGCTTGCGCAACTTGAAACCAATCACGAGTCTTATTCCCGTTCACGATCTGCAATCGAAGATGCCGACTACGCAGTTGAAATGAGCAGTCTCTTGAAAACAAAATTGCTCGACAATGCGGCCACTTCCATGATGGCGCAATCAAATACCACTGGCAACCTGGTTCTATCCCTACTCAATAGCAGTTTTGGCTAATGGTTATCATTCGATCCAACGATTCTAGCCTACCTTTTTCTGAGATGGCAGGCAAAATAGCTGGAACACTAGCACCGGACTCTATATGACAAACAAAACCACCCTACTCGACCGCGTTGGCGGCATCGAAACCCTCGATCGCGTACACAAGCGTTTTTACGACAAGGTCTATCAACACCCGTGGCTAGGACGCTTTTTTGAAGGCCACGACCAAACCGCCATAGAAAAACGCCAGACGCAATTTATGGCGGAAAAAATGGGCGGTAAAAAACCCTATCTCGGCAAAGAACCGTATATGGCCCATCGCGCCATGTTTATCACTGATAAATTGTTTGATATACGCACCGAATTACTGCGCGAGTCATTACTCGAAGAAGGCCTGGCCGAGGAACTGATCGAACGCTGGATACGTATCGACAATGCCTTTCGCAAACAAATCGTGAAGAACAGTATTTCAGAATTTTATGCAACGTCGTGGAAGTATGAGAAGCGGGTGATTATTCCGGAGCCGAGGTAAACAATACTCAAGGCGCTGCTGAACTCGAATAAAACATCGCATTCTCCTATGACTACGCTTTCCTCGCCCTCGCGCCGCTACCCTGACGAGATCGCTAACTGAAGCCAGGTGTACACCACCTAAATTGAATGTTGCTGTCTTTATTGGTAAAGGAATATTAGAAAAGGGGAATGAGGTGATTGTAGACAATTCCTCCTCATTCCCTTGGCTTTCGACTACATATTTTCCTCTATAACTGCGATTCTGGCATCTACAGCACTTAATATCTCGGAAAGTACCTGCAATTTCTCTTGAGTGGAAGGACCAGAAAATTTTGCTTTATTGATTTCGACAAGATTCATTGCTTTCTCTCTATCGAGAAGAAGCTCTTTGACGAATTCTGGTGGACAACTTAAACATTGAGGGCCAACAGGCCATGGTATAACGATCTGAGGCTCTTCATGAGTGTGATCAACAAATCGCAAATCGGCCATTAGTTTCTCTACCATTGGGCCCAACACACGAAAATCGTCAATCAGGAAACAAGGCATGCTATCTGTCGCACCAGCACTGAGATCTTCCACGCACTGTTTGGTTACTTCGTAATATGTACTACCTGTAACCGACCGAGACACATCGGCGTGAGCCTCAATAAGTGACAGGTTGAAAGTGAGAATGACTGCTGACATGCTTGCTAGCGACAGTCTTTTTAAATTGGTGAAATATTTCATGTTCGATTCCTTGCAAAGTTATAAGCCTTTGTTAACTGCGTTAATTTCTGCCTGAATATTCGCCCTAATTTGTTGCAACTTTTTGAGGTGGCTTTCAATAGGACTTGGGTCTGTAAAACCATTGTCAAATACTCTCTTCCAGTCCTCTTTAAACATATCAACAAACAAAAGGCGGCTTTGCTTTATCAAATTAGGATAGTAAACAGGCTCATCAGATGGACCAGGGAGGTGAATATACAATTCCTGGGCGCCAAATATTCTTGCAAGGGATTTTTCAAACCAGGGTATACGGTAGTGTCTGTCGACAAAGTCTCGGCATGCGGAATTGTCACCATTCTGACATTTAGAAAACAACACGTCCGAGGGAACGCCATAAATCGGACCAGCGCTTGCAGCCATCGGAATACTTAACAATGTCATCAGCATCAAGCCGAGATATCGTTTCTTATTAAACATACAGGTCTCCTATGATATTTTTAGTCGCGTGAACAGCGCGTCCACACTAAAGACCTTACTCAGGAAGGAAATCTACTAATGTGCATAAATGCGATTAGAGCGTGTGCGATATTTACACTTCAGAGAATCAGATAGGGAGTATAATGGCGAGTTTAATATTGCCGCTTTAGCGGTTAGTTGGGAATTTTGTCAGTTCATCCATGAACACGAAGGAAAATATCGACCGTATACTTCATCGAACTTAGTGGCTATTCGGATACCAGGAATATCCCCGCCTTGTCTGTCCGCATAACAGCAAAAAATCGAAATATAATTATTCGACAACTTTTTCTTTTTCAAACACATGACTCGCAACAACAAAGAATCTACACTTCAATCTTTTTTTGGGATAACCATCTCGGTGTAGGCATAACGAAGCAAAGCATACAAATCCCATTTCTCGTGCAACGGGTAGGCGCTACTATCGACTACTCCCTTTGTACTAGAAAATTGAGTGAAAATATGGGTTATTGCGTTTACAAAAGTTATTTACTTTTATTAAAGAAATAACATAGACTTGGCCCAATTAAAAAAATAAGGATTTATAGATGAATCACAAAGTCTTTGTGGCCCTCCTTTCCATCATCATTAGTGGTTGTGTCGCGCACCCGGCTTGGAACCAATATCGTAGCGCTCAGTCCTGCCACTTTAAGAAGCAGGAAGATTGCTCTGAATACTACGAGAAAGCAATCAAATACAACGAACGCTTACCCGGCGTTCATTCCAGCTATGGCACTTACCTAATCACGAAAGGCCATATTAATCAGGGTATCGAGGAAATCAACACTGAGATTAGACACCACCCTTACTCGGAAAACGCTATGAAACTCATACTTGAAAAATACAAGAAGAACGACTAGGTGTTAATCATGAATCAAACATATTTTATTTTATTGCTTATCTTCTTTTCCGTTGTCGCCTCTGGTTGCGTGGGCTTGCATCCTGAGTTTGTGCATGACTCGTTGAACACTGCTCCACCTCGCGTAATTGCCGTTCTACCGCCTGAAAATCTGACGTCAAATACCGAAGTTGAGGAGAAGCTTTATCCCATCATATCCACTCGTTTGGCGGAGCGGGGTTTTTACGTCATATCTCCGGAAATGGTGCGCGAAATTTTCAATGCCAACAAGTTGGAAGAGGCGGCAATGATCAACCAACTTGATCCAAAGAAATTTAACGAAATATTTGGCGCAGATGCCATAATTAAGACGCGAGTTACCGAATGGAGCTCCAAGTATATTGTATTAAGTTCAACCGTCAATGTGGGCTTAGACATGGAGTTGTACGACGCACAGACTGGGAACTTGCTTTGGAAAATGCATAGACTACTTTCCAAAGCGCCAAACAGCAATAACAATGGAGGTTTAGTTGGAGCACTGATTAATGCGGCTATACATGCCGCCGTTGTTCCCTACGAGCCTATCGCAGACGAAAATACAACGACGATGTATTCGACTATTCCGAATGGACCATTTATGCAAGCGTGGGGTATCGCTAAATGAGGATAACAGCGGCAATAACTGCTCTTTCTTTTGTTTTGATACTCATTTCAGGTTGTGCCTCAGAGATTAGAGAAGTTCCCGCCACTGAGACGCCAATTGAAATGTCATCGGCAAATTTAACCGTTCCCGTTGTTCAGGGACTGAAGCATCGAATTGCTATTGCAAAGTTTGAAGACAAAACAGGATACGGAAACAATCTGTTTGGTCAGATCAATGATCTTGGCGGACAGGCTAGCGACATGCTTGCATCTCATTTGATCAAGGCGGGTCGTTATATTGTGGTCGAACGGGAAAACCTCAAAGACCTTAGATCTGAAAACGAACTACAGGGACAAAGCAATGATTTTGTCGGTGTTTCCGCGCTTGTTTTCGGCGCAGTAACTGAATTCGGTACGAAAACAGAATGGGTGGATGCGGGACTGAGCAAAACGAAGACACAAGTAGCGCGCGCCAAAGTTTCTATTCGATTAGTAGACCCACAGTCCGGCGTTGCCTTTTTTTCTGAGTTTGGTGAAGCATCCGCAACAAATGAGTCTTCGCAAACCCTCGGTTTTGGAGGCAAGTCAACCTACGATGCCACGCTCGGAGACCGCGCATTGAATGGCGCTATTGCTAAGCTGGTTGGCAATATGATGTCTTCACTCAATGCGCTTGAATGGAAGACGCAGGTTATCGACACCAGCGACGGGATTATTATTGGCGCCGGAGCGCCAAGCGGATTGAACATTGGTGATATCTTAGTCGTAAGAGCCGCGCCGCGAAAAATTCGAAACCCTAGCACAAATGCCATCATAATGAAGCCGGGGGCTCGGGTTGGAAAGATTCGTGTGGAGACATTGATTGGAAGTTCGGACCTGGATCAGGCTGCTATTTGCAGTATTGTAGAAGGTTCAGGGTTTAAGGTAGGGCAGGAAGTATTGGAGAACAGTAAATGAAAAAACTGATTTTTTTATTGTTTTGCCTAAGCATTTTTTCCTGTGCAGCTCCGAGAACCGCGGTTCAGGCAGGCGACCAGAGTGGTACCGTTATTTTCAAAGTTCAACCGGGATCGTCTATTGTTTATGTCGATGGTAAAAAAGTAGGTCAAGCGAATGAGTATGATGGCCTGGCTGCGGTGCTGGCATTGCCCTCAGGCACACATCAGGTAGTCGTTGAAAATCATGGCAAGGCGTGTCAGAAAACAATTTATGTTAGTGACACACAAGAAGTCGTAAGTTGCAATCTGGAGTAGTTATGAAATTAGGCGCAAAGCTGCTTGGTGTTGCATTAATAACCGTTTCCACGATCTCTTTGGCAGACAGAGGCGACTCAGCATTAGAAATTGCTGTTGGTGGAGTGCTTGATAATACCCTACCAATCAAGGCTGCCTTGGGTTATCACAAAGGATTTAACCGTTCGACCGATTTGGCGCTACTTGCAGGCTTTCAATTAAACCGAGACGGAAACGCGGTCGACTTTGGCGCCGGCTCATTCTATACCCATAGAATAGGCGATATCAGTCCGCAATATGGATTTTCTTTAGGGCCCAGACTGCACATCGACAAAACTGACAACATTTCTGGTTTGTTTTTAAAGGCCCATATGCGCGCCATGTATGAATTAAGTCCGTCCAATCAAATGTTCTTTGAGTACTCACCAGAGATCGAATTTGGCACGCTTAGCGATATCACACATAGTCTATCTGTCGGTTTTCGTTTTCGATAACGAGACATTTAAACTAAATTTGAAAGGTATTTTGAAATAGTGAAGTAATCTCGCCATCGACGGTCGTTGCTGAACTTTTAAGTTTCTTGCATCAGTAACATTTTATTCGCAAAAGGATAACTGTGGATAAATTGGTGTATATTTCAAATTGTAGACCCAGTCAAATAGCTAAAGTTGACCCCAAAACCGTAATAGCTTGTGTGATAGCGATATATGTAGTTCTTAATGGAAATTTTCCAAACGCAGAGCATGTATGAAATTAGACCGCTTTTTTTTCGTTAGCATCGTGATAATTTTCTTTGGATGCCAGTCTGGAGATTCCCCCTCACCTCCCATGTATTCGGACCCCCTGTTGGTCGAGCTTAGCCAGATGACGGGAAAATATCTCTGGAACCCTGAATTAAAGCGCTTTGTATATTCTGAAAAGATGCAAATCGAAAACATACTATCGCGGCGAAATCCGGATGAACTTGTCGTGGTTTTAGCAGATTGCCTGGATGATAAAAAACCAAGCCGTTCTACTCTAGGCGATGCGACGGTAGTAATGGGCATCATTTGCTATGAGGCACTTTCGCAAACTGCTTACTATGAGCATATCTTACCTAACGGAGACATCGCGCCCGAGTGGGCGGGTCATATGGAGCCTAATGCCAATACAAGCCAGTTAGAAGCGGCGAAGAAAGCCTGGCAACTCGTCATAAATGCCAAAACCTATAAATTGTTATAATAAAGGAGTTTAAAATGCCTACGATTCCATCCTCAATTAATAGTGTTGTCGTTGAATTCGCGAACTCGGTAAATAAGGATGTAGCCCAGGTTTTGATCAACGGCCTGAATCACTGCATAAAAGCTGATGTTGCCAGCGGCTTCACCCTGGATAAAATATATATTTCTTCTGCCAAAGATTCCCACACCTTGCCCAGTCGACACATGCAAAGTAAGGCTGTCGATATTTCCCGTGTCAACGGTACCAAGATCGCGATCGGCTATCCACAGGGAGGAGCGATTAAAGCGATAGTCGATGCCATACAGGATTCCTTTGAATCTTTTGCCAGCAAGCGCGAAAATTTTGGCCCTCACTTAAAGAAAAAACTGGGAAACAACTACTCTGTATCCGGCCACAACGATCACATTCATATTTCGGTAAACTAATAAAATCATAGTTTGAAGTAGACTCATTTTTGGTCTAAAGCCGAACTAGCGTTGGAGCGTCTAGTCTGTTTTCCAGTGAGAATGAATTCCTCTATCCGACGCAGTTTTATCTGGTTTTAAACCTAATTTTCCCCTCTAGTACGTTTTAATTAGTTGATTATTCGATCGACGATCATGTTCGTGAATTGGTTCACATACGCCAGGAAAAGCATGCGCCAGTTCCGATTTTCTCTCTCTGCATTCATTTAACCTTGCTCCCTCTAGCCGATACCCAAATTACAACACTTGCGCATAATCGTTGGCCAAGTGAAAACTTTCGAGGTAATAATATGAAAAATTCCAAGTTAGTTTCTATATCAATCATGGGCCTTGTTTTAGCCGTTGGTGCCGCAGTTTCCATCGCAGAACAAGCAGGTAGTAATTCCGCGCTGGTCACACATGGACCACGCTTTTATGATGACACCTACGATGCCGATTTTCTTCAGGACAGGGTAGTTATTGCGACCGAGGCAATGGGCTGGGAAATTACCAGTGTCGATAGCAGAAACGGCGTCGTACAGGCGCGTGACCCGCTGGGAAGAACGAAGAGCCCAGTTGTAGTCAATATTAGCGAAGTAGACGGAGGCGCTAAGCGCATTGATGTAAATCTAGCGACAAAGGTTTCCATGAACGATACTCAAAGCCAGACTGAGCTAAACGATTACTTTCAACGCCTGGACGCTTTAGTCCAACCAAACAATATGTGATCACAAACTGTAGAGTAACAGCATCTTTACTTGGCGGGCCCTGTCGGGCCCGTTTTTATTTTGATAATACTGAGATACAGTGAACAAGTTGATATACTCCCGTCACCCTCCTCCACAGGCGACCGTCAGAGCAATGGAAACAGCTTAACTATGAGTCTTGCTCAAGTTCCCCTCCTCACCAACCGATATGCGTCTTATATCAAGCGCTTGTTCGGATAACCTTGAACGATGATCAATAATTCACTTATTTTACTATTTATTTTGGGTGTTTCTGCGTGTGCGAGTACTGGCGGGAAAAACTGTGGACCAAACGAGTTTGGTCGTAACGGCATGCCTTGCTGGGTTAACTACGTTCCGTCTGAGGGCGTTGTTGTGAGCATGTCCGAACACTTCGATCCCAATCAAACCCGTGATGTTCTGTTTAAAAAGGCTTTAGTGGAACTCTCCGCCTCCCAGGGCGGCGTTGAAGTATCAGAAGACGTCATCGTGCATAAGAAAACAACAGTGATTAACGATAACGTCGATCAACAAGCCAAAGTCGTGTCTCTTGCCTCGGTCAAAACCGCAAACGAAAGTACGAATGTTAAGGCGAAAGTAAAGGCTTACTGGCGTCACCGTCAGACTAGCAAAGCCTATATGTGGGTAATACCTGAGTAAGTGCTTTTGTTGTGCGTTATCTGCCTATAGATACACTTCTCGATACTCTACAACAATCTAGTGGACGCTCATCGAGCTTAATACCCTATTAGATCTTGAAGGAATGCAAAGCTGATAAACAGAAAAGGCGCTGAATGTGTCCAGCGCCTTTTCGGATTATGCTCTTACGCCTGCGCGTTCTTATTCAATAATAAACAGGCCACCACCTTCGTTGACATTATCAAGCACTGGCGGCAACTCCGGTTGAGCTCTGCCAGGCTCGGTCGCTGTTTTGGAGTCATGATGGGACACCACGACCCGGCTATTTGGCCCCGGTTCTATATCCAGTGACGCGGCAAAGCGGGCGGTCTTTGCAGTTCTCGCAACTGTTCTACGAAAGCGGTAGTCACTCTCAACACTTTTCTGAATGACGTTTGACTTGTCGAATACATCGATATGGACATGTCCTTTCAGTAAACGGATCTGAGTATCCCGCGATACCAAACCGGTAATAAGTATCTTGTCATCGTATTTTTCAATCTTGATATTGCGTAGCTCGCCCTTGGCGGAGTCATCCGTCTGTATTGCGATGTTTTTTTCGCGAACAAGATCGACACCTGGCGTGATCGCGCAGCCAACTGTCAGGCTTGCCAATGTCAGCATTAGGATGTATTTCAGCATTTGGACCTCCCCACTTCTCTTCAGGAAGTGTTTTTGTATGACCCTATTCTTGGGTTGATTCAATGAATCTTCCATGAAGAATAGCCTATGTTTTAGGTGAAATGGCGAGTATTACCAAACTGTCATAATTGTCCCCGGGCGCCTCTTAAAGTCGGCAACACTATTCCAGTCTGCGATGGGATAAAACAACACTACGGGGAAGGTAGTCACTTCAATTTACCAGACACCACGCCGCAATCACCTAAACAGGTGATTTTGTACCGGTGTTCACTGGGGGTATGATAGCTTGCGAGGGAACTCTGCACTATTTTTGCTCCATCAGAGAAAAAAACTCGTATTATTTAGAGCTATGCCCGGGGAGATTCATAACTAAAATAATAGGTATCTGGATAGAGTGTATTGTCTTTACCTACCCATTGAGGCCTTATGAGCACACCCTTACCCCAATTGGCCAAAAATACTGTCCATGACGTACTTCTGGTCGAGGACGATGACACCTTACGTCAGCGCCTGGCGAGTATTCTATCCACACAACCGGAACTAAACGTAATCGCAACAGTGGCAACACTGCAGGCGGCAAAAACAGCATTCTTTACTTACCGGCCGAGACTGGTGGTTACCGACCTGGGATTACCCGATGGTAGCGGCGTGGAGTTGATCAAGGTGATCACCGCTAGCGATTGCATGACAGACTGCATGGTCATCAGCGTGTTCAGTGACCAGAAACATGTCATAGAGGCTTTGCGTGCCGGAGCCAAAGGTTATCTACTCAAAGATAGCGACTCCGCCTCTATAACGGAAAATATCCAATCTGTCCTCGACGGCGGCAGTCCGATAGACCCCAAGGTGGCCTGCTATCTATTGGACTTGCTGGGCAAAGATAAAACCACAGACGAACAAAATACCGCTGGAGATACCTCACTCAGTGAACGCGAACGCGAGATTCTACGCATGGTTGCCCATGGATTTAAACGCGTGGAAATTGCCAGGGAGTTACACATTAGCCTCAATACCGTTAGCACGCATATACGCAAGATCTATAGCAAGCTGGCAATTCATAACAAAATAGAAGCCCTACATGCAGCATCCCGACTTGGTATCAACTGACTCTAATCGAGTCGTCTGGTTAATGACGTGGATTTCGGTCTGCGCGGGCCTGTTTTTTTTGTGGAATGTCCAAGACATATTTTATCCGGAATTGGGCGATAGTGTTCATGTGCTCAAACAAGGTGAATTGAACGTACACGCCGACTCACTACTGGATACGCAAGACGATAACTGGCAACACGTAACGCTACCGGATAACTGGAACTTCTCGCGTAAAGATTTCGAAGGCAAAGTCACTTATCGCTTCAAAGTGAATCTTGCGGAAACGCCTACGCAGCGTTGGGGCGTATATTTACCGCGCGTCAGTCAGAACGCGGCACTTTATATCAATGACATCTTCGTCGATGACGGCGGCAGTATGGAAATACCATACACGCTAAACTGGAAACGTCCGCTCTTATTTGAATTGCCGTCGCAGATGTTGCAGCAAGGAGAAAACACCATCACTTTGTTGGTCGCCGGATATGCTGGCAACAACTCTGGGCTCAACCCTGTTTATATTGGTCCACTGAACGTACTCGCACCCTATTACAACTATCATTTTGCGACCGTGGTTATGCCAGCAATTGCCTCACTCATAACCATGTTAGGCATTACGGTGTTCAATGCCTGGATGTGGATGCTGCGTCCGCAAAAAAACATACATCGAAAGTTTTTTGTCGTCAGTGCAATTGCTTCATTGTGGTTGTATACCACGTTTTCCAATGCCGCTTTTCCATTTCATTTATTCCATTGGGGAATACTGGTGTTGGGTTCCTGGTTTATTTATGGCGTGGTTCTCATGGTAAAACGCCAACTTGGACTACAGGGCGGTGGCCTGGATGAGAAACTCTTTTTTTTACACGCCGTAACCTTTGGCATCGTGGCGATGATGGCGCCGATTCGTTACCAACAGGACATTAGTGTTTTTTGGCACATCGGAAGTGCCATTCAGGGTATTTGGATACTCTGGCTACTGTGGCAAGGACGCCACTTCTCTAACAATGCCATGCCATATTTAGTGGTGATGTCGCTGATTTTTGTCATGGGTGGATATGACATTAGCTTTGCCATATTTAGCGACCACCATCTGCGACCGATGACATTTCAAATTTGTCCCTTGTTTCTCAGCCTCGTGCTTGCCGCCGATATTACCGCGCGCTTTGTCAGTTCAACGGAGCAGACAGAAAAACTTAATCTTGAATTGAACCAACGCGTAGAAGAAAAACATCGTGAATTGGCCGCAAGTTATGAGCGACTCAAAATACTGGAAACCCAGCAGGCTGTTTACGCCGAGCGCGAACGGATAATGCGTGAATTGCACGACGGCTTAGGCGGGCACTTACTCACGGCCTTGGCCCATAGTGAAGGCAATGAAAATACGCCGCTACATCAGACGATCAGCCAGGCCCTAAGCGAATTACGCTTGATGATAGACACCGTCGATGTTGAACCGGGCAACCTCAATACTTTGTTGGGTGCGATGCGTCAACGCATAGAGCCTTTGTTGCAGCGTCACGGGGGGCAATTTCACTGGCGCGTGTTTGAGGAACCAGATACACGCCACCTCAGCCGAAGTGAAATGATGCACTTATTGCGCATCATTCAGGAAGTTTTTACCAATATCATTAAACACGCCAAAGCAACCACCGTCACCGTGGAAACCTCGCCTAATGGAGTTCTCATCCGCGATAACGGCAAAGGTTTCGAGATCAAAAAACCGTCTACCGGGCGCGGCTTGAGCAATATGCGTAAACGCGCTCTGGAAGCCGGCATTCAGCTCGATATCGACAGCGATGACATGGGCACTGAAGTCCGCCTGTCCTTACTTCCTGTCAGTAACGAGGTGGCTGTTTGCTAAAGCGCATCCAATGCTGAATTAAAAGTGGCGCTTGGTCGCATCACCGTCGACACCGCTTTTGCATCCGGCTTGTAATATCCCTTCAAATTTACCGCAGCCCCTTGAACGCGCTTAAGCTCGTCGACAATTACTGATTCGTTGTCTGTCAGTGACTTTGCCAGTGACCTAAAACGCTGCTTAAGCTCGGCGTCTTTTTCCTGAGCCGCCAAGGCTTGCGCCCAATAAAGCGTCAGATAAAAGTGACTGCCACGGGTATCGAGTTCACCTACTTTGGATGACGGCGATTTATTTTTGTCCAGAAAAACACTGGTGGCCTGATCCAGCGTATCGGCCAATACCTGCGCCTTACCGTTGTTGAAATTCACCGCCAGGTGTTCAAACGATGCGGCCAGCGCTAAAAATTCACCCAAGGAATCCCAACGCAAGTGGTTTTCGTCGATTAGCTGCTGCACATGTTTTGGCGCCGAGCCACCTGCACCGGTTTCAAACAGTCCACCACCATTCATCAACGGAACGATGGACAACATTTTGGCCGAGGTTCCCAGTTCTAATATTGGAAACAAGTCGGTGAGATAGTCACGCAAAACATTTCCCGTTACCGAGATCACATCCTTGCCTTGTTTAATTTGTTGCAACGTAAAACGTGTTGCTTCAACCGGTGACAAAATTCGAATATCCAGCCCACTGGTATCGTGTTCGGGCAGGTATTGTTTAACCTTGCGTATGATCTGCGCGTCATGCGCGCGATTTTCATCCAACCAGAAAATAGCCGGCGTATGCGACAAGCGCGCACGCGTCACCGCTAGTTTCACCCAGTCACGCACTGGCGCATCCTTGGTCTGACACATACGGAAAATATCGCCTGCTTCCACTTCCTGTTCCATTAGCGTCGTACCATTTGCGTCGACAACGCGGACCTTTCCGTTTGCGCTCAGTTGAAACGTCTTGTCATGTGAACCGTATTCCTCAGCCTTTTGCGCCATTAAACCTACGTTCGGCACTGTACCCATAGTGGCAGGATCGAAGGCGCCATTGGCTTTGCAGAAGTTGATGGTTTCTTCGTAGACACCGGCATAATTACGATCGGGAATTACCGCCATCGTGTCCTGCGGTTTACCCTGGCGGTTCCACATTCTGCCGGAGTTTCGAATCATCGCCGGCATGGAAGCGTCAACGATAACATCACTCGGTACATGTAGATTGGTAATCCCCTTGTCGGAATCCACCATCGCTATATCGGCGCCGTTATCAATACAGTCCTTGATGTCTGCTTCGATCGCGGACTGTACGTCAGAGGGAAGCGTCTTGATTCTTGTCAGTAAATCGCCGAGACCGTTATTCGGGCTCACGCCTGCCTTGGCCAATGCTTCGGCGTGCTTGTCAAAGACGTCATGAAAATAGGCCGCTACTGCCGCGCCGAAGATGATCGGATCAGACACCTTCATCATGGTCGCTTTGAGATGAACGGAAAACAACACACCTTGCGCTTTCGCTTCGGAGATGGCGTTACGCAAGAATGCACTTAGCGCACGATAATTCATAACCGAGCAATCGATGACTTCACCAGCCTGTAATGACGACTTATCCTTCAACATTTGAACGCCGCCATCGCCGGCAAGAAACTCGATACGAAACTCTCCTGCTTTGTCCATGGTGATGGATTTTTCAGATCCGTAGAAATCCCCTTGCTCCATATGTCGAACCAGGGATTTTGAGTCACTCGTCCATGCGCCCATAGTATGGGGATGTGTTTTAGCATAATTCTTTACCGAGGCGGGGGCGCGTCGGTCGGAGTTCCCTTCTCGGAGCACGGGATTAACAGCGCTACCCAGCACCTTACCGTATGCTGTCTTGATCTTTTCCTCGTCGGCGTTTTTTGGCGCCGCCGGATAATTGGGAACGGCATAGCCCTGGTCTTGAAGTTCTTTAATCACCGCCGTTAATTGCGGTATCGACGCGCTGATATTGGGTAATTTGATGATATTGGCTTCAGGTTGTTTGGCCAGCGCTCCCAGTTCGGCCAAGGCATCACCAATTCGTTGTTCTTCCTTTAGAAACCCAGGGAAATTGGCTAATATTCTTCCAGCCAGAGAGATATCACGGGTTTCGATAACAACGCCTGCGGCCTGGGCAAAGGCTTTTACCACGGGTAGAAACGAATGGGTGGCCAGTGCCGGCGCTTCATCGGTGAGCGTATAGATAATCTTTGCCATATCAGTCAATTAGTGTCCTTGGGTTAAGCCTCCCGTAGATGCCCGAGAGGTATATAGTTGAAAACAAAGCGGCGTATTTTAACGCAAAGCGGCGGGGCCGTACAAAATCCCCTCTTTTTGAGGATCAGTCTATGGCCGTGAAAGAAAACACAATAGAACCCTCGTAAATATAAAGAGCAATGATGCCGATTATAGCTGCTGGAAAACCCGTATATACCCCTAATGTTCGGAAAGCTGTATTCCGACCGGCACACAACGGAAATAGCTATCTAGCGTTAGAGGCCAATACATTGTAGTCGATAATTGCATTTTTCAGGCGCAGATGTGAACGAAGAATTGAAAAACCAACCCTATTCGGTACTCATTGTTGATGATGAGCCAACGAATATTGAGTTTCTGCTCGAGGTATTTGAAATACTCGAGAGCTGGCGCGTTCACGCCACTGCCAGCCCGCGCGAGGCCTTGGACATCTACCGCGACAATGTCCTCTCCCTGGTATTACTCGATATCACTATGCCCGAAATGGATGGCTTCGAAGTACTCGATGAATTTTCCAAAATTGCTGTGGCTAAACCGCCTGTGGTTTACGTACTAACCGGTCATCATGACGCGCAGACGAGAGAAAAGGCCATACAAAAAGGCGCGTACGATGTGATAACAAAACCTTTCACCGTCGATGCCATAATCGAATTGGTTGAAAGGATACAGGCCAAAAGCTAATGTCCAAAGTGAGTCTGTGAAATGAAATATATTTTGGTCGCTGACGATGAACCCTTAAATCAGACCATATTCCAGGAAATGCTGGATGGAGTGTATGAGTGCAAAACAGTTGACGATGGACAGGCGTGTCTGGAAAGCGTGGAATCGCGAACGCCAGACCTTATTCTGCTCGACGTCGCGATGCCTAGAGTGGATGGCACGGCCGTGTGCCGCAAATTAAAAAACGACGAACAAACTCGCCATATTCCAATCATACTGGTGTCTGCCTACGCCTCCGAAAACGATAAGAAATCAGGCCTGGCAGCCGGTGCCGATGACTATGTGACCAAGCCATTCGATATAGACGACCTGCAACAACGTATCGAACAACTCCTCGATAAACCCTAAGGGTTTCACTCAAAATTAAGTAGTTGCTTCTTCGTCCATTCAATTGCCGCGTCTAGATCCGTAAATGCTTTTAACGGCCCTTTGAACAGATGTTCTTCCGTGCTCACCAGACTCATCGAAGATTTCTTATGCAGGACAAGCGCAATCACTTTCAGGCGTTCGATCGTATTGAGAAGTTGATAGACGTTTACCGGATCAATCGAATAGTCATTCTTGCGGTCAATAATCATTCCATAGTTACAACCCATGGCTTCTTCAATGATGTGGTTTGATTGTATGGCATTGATAGCGTTTATTTCGACGCCCTCCTTGGCCACCACCAATACGATATTGTCCGCGATCTTTTCTGCAACGACCGTTTCCGTTACGATTTCATTCACTTCAAAATCCTTTCTTGCTCGTTACGTCTTACTTCTCTAACTGAGAAACATCACGTACTGCGCCTCTTGATGCGCTTGTCGTCATAGCTGCGTACGCCTTGAGCGCGCTCGATACCGCACGTTGGCGATTTACCGGTTTCCATGCTGATGCGCCTTTGTTTTCCATCGCCGTCCGACGCTTTTCCAATTCCGCGTCACTCAGTGCCACGCGGATGCTACGATTGGGAATGTCGATTTCTATCGTATCACCTTCTTTGACCAAACCTATCGCGCCACCTTCCGCCGCTTCTGGTGACACATGGCCTATGGACAGACCGGAAGTGCCACCGGAAAAACGCCCATCGGTAATCAACGCGCAGGCCTTACCCAAACCTTTCGATTTGATATATGAAGTCGGATACAACATCTCCTGCATGCCAGGTCCGCCACGGGGTCCCTCGTAGCGTATGATCACGACATCACCGGCTTTGATCTTGTCGCCAAGTATGCCTTCCACTGCCGCATCCTGACTTTCAAAGATCCTGGCAGGGCCTGAGAACTTAAGTATGCTTTCGTCAACGCCTGCTGTTTTAACCACGCAACCGTCAAGGGCGATGTTGCCATACAGAACAGCCAGGCCACCTTCGGTGCTAAACGCATGTTGCATGTCACGTATACAACCATTGCTCCTGTCTTCATCCAGTGTAGGCCAAAGTTTTTCCTGACTAAAGGCTTCGGTGGTGCGAACATTTCCCGGTGCAGCAGAATAAAATTTTCTGACCGATTCGTCTGAGGTACGACTAATATCCCAGTTGTTCAAGGCCTCACCCATAGTCGCGGAATGTACAGTGGCGACCTGACGATTGATTAAGTCGGCGCTGTCCAGTTGGCCGAGTATGCCTAATACACCACCGGCGCGGTGCACGTCTTCCATATGATAAAGCTGTGTACTGGGCGCAACCTTGCACAATTGCGGCACCTTGCGCGACAACCTGTCGATGTCGTTCATGGTGAAATTCACTTCGCCTTCTTCCGCTGCGGCAAGCAAATGCAAAATCGTATTGGTGGAACCGCCCATGGCGATATCGAGACACATGGCATTTTCAAACGCTTGAAAATTCGCTATCGAACGCGGTAACACGCTATTGTCTTCCTGCTCGTAATAACGTCGCGCCAGATCAACTATGCGACGCCCCGCTTGCAGGAACAAATCTTTGCGGAAGGCATGTGTTGCAAGCAAACTACCATTCCCCGGTAGCGATAATCCCAAAGCCTCGGTCAAACAGTTCATGGAGTTGGCGGTAAACATACCGGAACAGGAACCACAGGTCGGACACGCGGAACGTTCCATGATTGCGACATTCTCGTCGGTTTCTTTTGGATTGGCGGCAGATACCATCGCGTCAACCAGATCGAGATGAACCTCTTTTCCACCGATTAGCGCCTTTCCAGATTCCATCGGACCACCGGACACGAAAATCGTCGGAATATTCAGACGCAACGCGGCATTGAGCATTCCCGGGGTAATCTTGTCGCAGTTGGAGATGCACACCAACGCGTCGGCGCAGTGGGCATTGACCATATATTCCACTGCATCCGCGATAATCTCCCGCGAGGGTAGCGAATACAACATTCCGCCATGTCCCATGGCAATACCATCGTCCACGGCAATGGTATTAAACTCCTTGGCCACGCCGCCTGCCGCTTCGATCTCGCGACACACCATCTGCCCCAGGTCTTTAAGATGCACATGACCCGGTACGAACTGGGTAAATGAATTGGCCACCGCAATTATCGGTTTGTCGAAATCCGCGTCGGTCATGCCTGTGGCACGCCACAGGGAACGGGCACCCGCCATATTGCGGCCTGAGGTGGAGGTTTTGGAGCGATATACCGGCATGGCAGATTTTTCCTTTGGTCTATCCTGGTTATTGGAACCAGGGATTCTACCAAAACTCGGTGGCGCAATCCTAATCTGTGCGCTTGTTTCGCCGTCCGTTGAAAGAAGGAAAGGTGGTCACATTGTTTTCGCGTCCACCTTTTTCGAAGTCATCAGGCCAGCAAAGATGGCGAACGCTGTTCTTGCCACTCTTTTTGATGGAATACATGGTCTCGTCCACCATGCGGATTAATTCGCGGCTGTCATGTACCGGCTGATGATAGCTAACCGCGCCGACACTAAAGGTAATCGGCCAGTTACGGTGTTGCATAGCGTCATTCAATAATGGGTGTAGCTTGTTGATTAACACCTTTGCTGATTCAAAATCGGTGACCGGAAATAACCCGGCAAACTCGTCCCCACCCAGACGGGCAGAGATATCGGTACGACGTAAATGGGCGCGCAACACCTTGGCAACTTCGCGCAAAACGTCATCTCCTACATCGTGACCACGGGTGTCGTTTATATACTTAAAATTGTCCAGATCGATGTAACACACGGTAAATGGTTCACCATAGCGTCGCGCGCGCATCAACTCCGCGTCGCATATTTCCTGAAAATGCCTGCGATTGGATAAATTAGTCAGCGGATCGGTATCTGCCAGCTTTTGCTCGAGTTCGAGTTTGTCTTTTATGACAGAAAGCATAAAAGTCGCGACGGCGAAAAAGGCGAAGCGCACCATGGTATTCCATATATGGATATACGCCGCAGTTTCAGTGCTATGGGAAAACACATCAGCCAACATCCATACCGATGCCGACATCGCCGCCATGAAATAACCTACTTTTCGATCGATATACCAGCTACTGAGAAATATTGGCGCGATATAAAAAACCGAAAACGACAGGGCTGTGCCCGTCACATAGTCCGTCAATCCCAATACCACTAGCGACACGGTAGAGATCATAAAAATTTGCCGGTAGGACATTTGAGAGAAAAACTGATCCAAGTAACTCGCTCCAGGAACATGACTTATTGATAACGATCTCGAAGCAATAAGCAGTCCGGAGCTCAACTCGCCTGCACAACAAACACACTTTCTGGAATCTTTCCAAACGTTAATTCTTCTGCTCTGGAATTTGTCTATGCGCGGACATATACTTCTCAACAAGGAATTTGAGAAAATATTCTCAAAAACCAAAAACGAAGTCCCCCTACTTTTTTATGGAGAAACGATTATGAACCGCTCACTATTTACAAAAGGACTACTGTCAGCTGCTGTGATCGCAAGCTTAAGCGCTTGTAATTTAGACGATATTCTCACCGAGACCGGTCGTGACAAAGTTGTACACGTCACTTCTGGCGTGATCACCAAGCTCAATGAGCTGACAGTCAATGGCATCGCCTTTGACACCTCAAATACACAGGTGCAGGTTGATGACAACAGTGCAACTAAAAATGATCTGGCAGAAGGCATGTACGTTACCGTTGAAGGCAGCGTAAATGACGATGGCAGCCATGGCACCGCCACGCGCATCGTGTTTGACAATGAAGTTGAAGGACAGATTAGTGTGAACAATCTCGCCGTGGACAATACGCTGGTGGTAATGGGCCAGACCATAGTGGTTGACCAGAACACACGCCTGTTCAGCGAACTGGCTGCGATCACCCAGCTTTCAGATCTGAATACTTCTCTGTTCGTGGAAGTCAGTGGTTACCCCACTGGTGATGGACGGATCCAGGCCACTCGCATCAAAGTAAAGGCAGATACCTATCTGGCGGAAACCGAAGTGGAAGTAAAAGGCCTGGTGAGCAACCTGACCGATTCCACGTTTCAGATTGGTGATCTGACAGTGGACTACTCCAATGCCCAACTTAAAGACTTCGATTCACAAGGTCTGAAAGACGGTCAATTGGTGGAAGTCAAAAGCCTCGGCTCTAACGATAGCGCAATACTGGCCACCAATATCGAGCTGGAAACCTACAGACATCGCAGCGACAGCAGCACCCATAAGGCGGAAGTCGAAGGTATCCTGGTTCAGGCAAGTGATGGTAGCCTGAGTGTTTCTGGAGTGAGTGTTGTCATCGATGCCAATACTAACTACGAGCACGGCACTGCCACAGGCCTGGTGGCAGGACAGCGAATTGAAGTCAAAGGCAGCTTCGATGACCAAGGCCGGTTGTTTGTCGACAAAGTCGAGTTCAAGAACAATAGCGATAGCGCAGAAAACGAACTGAATGACGACAGTCGCGATAACAATCATAGCAGTGACGATGGTGAGAACCATTCTGGATCTGATAATGACTCTGAAGATCACGACGATGATCGCGAAAATGACAGAGATTAAAACTTATCCGGCGCAAAAGGGGGCTTCGGCCCCCTTTTTTATTCCCGCCTGACAATGTGGAAAAAAAACCAAACTCAGCTGAGACTCGGATAAGCCATTCCTACTGGCTTCTGTCATGCCTATATATTAGGTATCACCTCGCCCACCCTTGCCTGACTCATATTTGTGACCCATGTCTCATCCCAGAGACCCACTCCCCCTGTTTCAGCAAATAGACATCAAGAAAACTCAAATTGGGACGAAAATCCCAATTAGCAAGTTGGGAAAAAATTCCTAATTACTACGCGCTGAAATGACGATAACATACACAGGAGACGCAGAGATGAAACGTAAGACTCTGAAATTAACAACATTGGCGGTAATGACGGCCCTGGGCCTGGCGGCCTGTAATAGTACACAGGACCCGACAACTACACAGGCGAAAACCGGATATTTGACCTCTGGGGTCATCACCGGCTTCGGTAGCGTCTATATAAATGGCGTGGAATTTGAAACCGATAATGCCGCCTTTACCGTAGATGACGCCACAGGTGCAGAGAGCCAGCTCAAGGTTGGCATGTATATCACCCTGGAAGGTGACATCAATGCCGATGGCCAGACCGGTAAGGCAGCCAAGATTACGTTCGAGAGCGAAATCGAAGGTATGGTGCTTGAGAACACGGTTTCTGGTGGCGTCGGTACACTGAACATCATGGGGCAGACTGTCACTGTCGATCTGGATACCAAGTTTGAAAGCCAGCTCGTTGATGTGTTGACGATTGATCAACTTGGTGCCAACAACATCGTAGAAGTAAGCGGCTACTCCTCGGGCACCGGAAGCATATACGCGACGCGTATTGAATTGAAAAAGGCCGACTTCACCGTTGGTGAAGAAATGGAATTGAAAGGCGTGATCTCCCAACTGACAGACGCTACGTTTGTTATCGGCGGCATGACAGTGAACCACCTGAGTGCCGTACTGGAAGATTTCGAAGGTGTAAGCCTGGCTGATGGTATGTACGTTGAGGTTAAGAGCACAGAAGGACTTGACGGAAACCAAAACCTGATCGCCTCCAAGATTCAACTCGAAAACAAGGATGGCAAAGGCGAAAAACGCGAAGACGGCGAAGAAATGGAGATCGAAGGTCTGGTCACTGGCGCGGTTAACGCCGATTTGACCGAAGTCGAAATCAACGGCCAAAAGGTGTTACTTCGCGAGAAGACCGAATTCGAACACGGAGATGCAAGCCTATTGCTTGCTGGTACCAAAGTCGAGGTCGAAGGGGAGTTTGATTCGAACGGCGCATTCATCGCCGAAGAAATCAAGTTCCGCGCCGAAGCCAAAATCGAAATGGATGGGATGCTCGAAGCCGTCGACCCTGCCCAACATACCGTTACAGTATTTGGACAAGTCGTATCGGTTAATAATCTGACCGTGATGGTCGATGAGCGCAACTCTGGCGATATCGAGCCAGTCAAATATTTCAACCTGAGCCATCTCGCTGTCGGCGACTGGGTCCAGTTGAAGGCGCACAAAGATGAAAGTGGCAACCTGGTTGCTAACAAATTGGAGCGCGATGACGCCGAAGATGCAAATAACGGTGTGATCGAAGTGGAGCTGCGTGGCGATATCGACGCCGTGCAGGACAATGGACAGTTACTCGTCGCTGGCGTTGCAGTTGATGTAAGTGCCATAGACGGAAAAAGCTTTGGTGTTGGCATGGAAATCGAGATGCGAGGAACATACGCCAACGGACTTTTCACAGCGACGGATGTGTCTGTAGAAGAGTAATAGGATGAAACGGAGACAGGGATGTCTCCACTACTAACTGGAAAGCAGTAAAGCATTATGAGTGAGCAAGATACCAAAAAGATATTGACGTCAGCGATCTACCGAGTGTGTCGATCGCTTGTGCGTATCTTGCTGCGTAACGGCATACCCTTCGCAGGGTTTACGGACATCGCCAAGAAAGCCTATGTGGATGTTGCACGCGAGGAATTCGGTGTTGAAGGCAAGAAGGTTTCAGACTCACGCATTGCCACGATTACGGGGCTAACGCGCAAGGATGTACGACGTGTGAAACTGTTGGATATCCGCTCAGACACGGAACTTGCCGAACACTATAACCGCGCTGCACGCGTCATATTCGGATGGATACACGACAAGGATTATCAGGACGAAAACGCCAAACCGGTACGATTGAAATTTGAAGGAAACAGTCCCTCGTTTAGCGCGCTGACCAAGAAATACAGTGGCGACGTTCCACCCAGAGCAATCTTGGACGAATTGGAACAGGTAGGCGTAGTCAAGGTGTTAGCCGACGACAGTATCGAAATACTCAAACTCGGTTACATACCTAGCACCAGCCAGGCAGAGAAGCTGAAATTGTTTGGCCGTGATACTTCCGGGCTGATCGATACCGTAGACCGAAACATTTACAGCGGTGAACAAGCATTTTTTCAACGTAAAGTAAGTTACGACGAATTGCCAGAAGACGCGCGAGAAGAAATCCGCGCCATGCTGGAAGTGAAGGGCCAGGAGTTATTGATATATTTTGACGCCATCATGGCAGGTAGAGACGCCAGTCTGAATCCCGATCAAAAAGGGAAAAACCACAAGGCTGCTGGTATTGGCATCTACTACTTCGAAGACGATGGCCCAGAGGAACAGGACTCATGAAACAACAACTGTGGAAAACATCGAGCGCTCTGCTGCTCACCCTGTCACTCTTCGCATGTGAAGGTGGCGGCATTACGGGCACAGGTTTTAAAGACCAGGCCGTTGGCGTCATCACCGGTTTCGGCAGCGTACTTGTCAACGGTATCAAGTTTGAGACCAATAATACCAAGGTGACGATAGACGATATCGAAAACGCCCTGGAAACCGAATTGAAAGTCGGCATGATAGTCAACATACAAGGCGAGATCGATGAAAACGGCCTCGCAGGATTTGCGAAATCCATTACCTATTCTGACGATGTCGAGGGTACCGTGCTGGCAAACAATACCTCGGTTGACAACACTCTCAATATTATGGGCCAAACCATTATCGTCAGTCCTGAAACGGTTTTTGGTAGCCAGATCGACACCATTACCAGAGTAGATGAGATTCAGACAGGAAATATCGTGGAAGTCAGCGGCTTCAATTCTGGTGACGGTTTTATTTACGCCACTCGGGTCGAAGTGAAGAAACTGGCGCACACTAGTGGAGAAGCGATTGAGGTTTCCGGTTTAATCAAGAGTCTCGATACCCAGGTATTCCTGATTGGCGATATGACGGTAGATTATCGTTCCGCAGAACTGGTCAATATCCCCAGCAATCAGTTACTCAATGACATGTTTGTTGAAGTGCGCAGCACCGAAGGCATTGATACGGTAAGCAATCGCCTTATCGCCTCGCGAATCAAACTCGAAGGTGATGGCAAGAAAAAATATCGTCTGGAGAAGGGTCAGGAAATCGAGCTGGAAGGCGTTGTCGCTGACTACAATGCCACTGCACAGACTTTTAATCTCAACGGTCAAACCGTGGTGGTAAGCAGCACTACCGAGTTCAAACCCCAGGGTGCCGTGTTACGCGATGGTGCCAAGCTTTCTGTCAATGGCAGTATCAACGCCAAAGACGAATTGCTTGCCGAGGAGATTGAGATACGCGCCGAGGCCAATCTTAAAGTTCAGGCCTATGTCGAGTGGGTAGATTCCACTGCACATAGCTTCAAACTGCTCAACAGGACTTTTCTGACCACCAATACCAGCGTGTTCAATGATGAGCGCAACGACGGTTTCGAACCTGTTCGTTATATGAATCTGGACCACTTGCGTGAAAATGATTTCGTGGAAGTCAGTGCTTATTATGATGAAGCGGAAGATATCCTGATCGCCACACACATAGAGCGCGACGACCCTGAATTCACGCTCAGCAATGCAAGCCAGCAATGGGTGGAAATCAACGGCCTGGTGGCAGAAAACCATTTGCCAGACCTGACTTCAATCAAGATTTCCGGGATAACCATAGACATCAGTCAAATGTCGGCGGAAGATCAGGCGAATTACATCGTTGGTAAACAGGTTGAGATAATGGGTTACTACGACGAAGTAACCCATCTGGTCATCGCCAGCCCGAACGAACCCTGATCAATCCACCTACTTTCACCTTTAACATTCCATTCACCCACTACAGCGCTAGTGGGTGAATGTTTTCATTGTTATGATAAACGCCAATACGTATTCCGGAGATTTTGACACTATGTCTGCCCAAAACACTGATCCATTCGTCAACTGGTTCAGACAATCCTCGCCATATATCAACGCGCATCGTCGGCGTACGTTTGTGGTGTATGTGGGCGGCGAGGCTATCATCGAAGAAGACTGCATCCGTGGCATCGTCCACGATATCGCTCTACTCAATAGTCTGGGGGTAAGACTGGTGTTAGTTCATGGCGCGCGTCCGCAGATAGAGTCATCGCTTAAGGCGCATAGTATCGACGCGCCACTGCATAAGGGAATACGCGCCACAAGTGTAGAAGCAATGAATGTGGTGCAGTCTACCGTTGGACGTATACGCAGTCAGTTGGAAGCACGCTTTTCCACCGGGCTGGCCAATTCGCCAATGGCAGGGGCACGCATACGTATACTCGGTGGCAACCTGGTAATGGCAAAGCCTTTAGGCGTACGTGATGGCGTCGACTATGGACATTCAGGGGAAGTTCGTCGTATCGACAAGGACGCAATCAATTCCATACTGGATCTCGGCGCTGTTGTACTCATTTCTCCCGTGGGCTACTCGCTCACCGGCGAGGCATTCAACATCGGCGCAGAAGACGTGGCCACCGATGTTTCCATTTTACTCAAGGCAGACAAGCTGATTCTGTTTACCGATGAGGCCAATATTTGTGATGACGATGGCGAAGCCGTACGTCAGTTAAGCACCACCCAGGCCGAAACGTGTGCCCAACAGAGTGGTAAAGACAATCTTCACTTGTTAAGCGGACTGCGTGCCGCTAAAAACGGCGTTAGACGCGTGCATCTGGTGGATTATCAAACTGATGGCGCCCTGTTGCGCGAGTTGTTCACCCGCGACGGTATCGGCACGCTGATTACCACCGACAATTACGATACCTTACGTCAGGCAAATATCGATGATGTCGGTGGCATCCTGGAATTGATTCGCCCTTTAGAAGAGGAAGGCATACTCGTCAGGCGTTCACGTGAATTACTGGAGACCGAGGTGAATCATTTCACGGTGCTGGAACGTGACGGCATGATTATCGGCTGCGCCGCACTCTATCCGTATCCTGAAGAATCCGCAGTGGAAATGGCGTGTCTTGCAGTGCACAAGGATTACCAGAATGGCGGGCGCGGCGATACCTTGTTACATACCATGGAAAAACAGGCACGCACCCAGGGCTTTCAGCGTTTGTTCGTATTGTCGTCACGCAGTGGGCATTGGTTTCTGGAACGGGGATATGAGGAAAACAGTGTTGATGTTTTGCCGTTAAAGAAACAGCAGCTTTATAACTATCAACGTAAATCCAAGGTATTTATCAAACCGCTTGCGCAGGACTAGGCGCGAGGAAACACGCTGCAGGTGTATCTTTCGAGGTGAAGTGAAATGCTTTTAAGATCGAAACGACATACTGCTATTTCATACCCAGGCGACTGGAGTTTGCCGATGTGTCATAGGCAATAAACTGCGCGCGCTTGATATCGCTTACATCAAACTCATACGGCGCTTCATAGTCACGACTCACGAAACGATTGTCGATATATAACTCCACATAAGACACCGCGCGATTATCTTCGACGTTGGCAATCACATGTTGCGCGCCTTGCTGAAGGATATAACCACGAGGCGCCTCGAAATCATTTTCCAGAGACATGTTTGCATAACGCACGGCCTGCTCAACATCAACTGGTTTTATATCTTGTTGCTGAAACGCGATTTGATCATAAACACTTTCACCAAAGATGCCATGTAGGAGTTGCGCCTGACGCAACTGCGGATTGATCGCCTTCATTTTCAGTATTGCAACCACGGTATCGTCGGCGACAAAGGCGTGGGTCACGATCAGATTATCGAGCATTAAACCCTGGCCAATAAGACTATCACCAACCACCACGATGATGGCCTCTGGCATGCGCTCTACCATGTCGATGAAAGCGGACAAGTCGTTTATGCCGTCCATCACCACCACATCACTACCTGAAACCGATGACATATCACCAGTCTCTGCCCGATAGGCATAGTATTCAAACTCTGCGTTTTTGACCTCTTGCAACGCTACCCTAACCTTATCGAGGTTATATCCCATGGAAGTTATCTTGAAATGCGGTGTTGATGCCGCAAAGACGCTGTCGATATTTGCCGCGAGAATTAGCAACACAAGTATGGTTACTAACAGGCCGCCACGTGTACCGGCCTTTTCGCGCCTGATCTGATAGGCACTTTTGTGCTCAAATGCATTTGAATTCATTCTTACCACCTGTACTGCATTTATATAATAAGTATGCAAATAGTCTACTCCCAAACAGGCGATTACATCATGGGCATTCATCACATAACGTAAAGCCGATGCAAACAACTTATGCCAAGGACATCACAGTTCTTGCTGGCTAAGAGAACTTCTAAAGAGATGGAAATGAATTCTGGAAGTGCTCTGAGTCCAGATTAACGAAGCGCCAAACAGGCGCTTCGTTTCTGAAACACAAAACTAAGCGCGAAGCTTTGCGGCGATACGCATGCGCAGGGCGTTGAGTTTGATAAAACCTTCGGCGTCTTTCTGGTTATAGGCGCCAGCATCATCCTCAAAGGTGGCGATATTGGCGTCAAACAGACTATCGGTAGCCGACTCACGACCAACCACAATCACATTGCCTTTATATAGCTTCAATCTGACCGTACCGTTGACGCTCGTCTGAGAGGCATCGATCGCCTGCTGCAACATTCTGCGCTCCGGGCTCCACCAATAGCCGTTGTATATCATGCTCGCATAGCGTGGCATCAGTTCGTCTTTAAGGTGGGCGGTTTCGCGATCGAGGGTAATCGACTCAATCGCGCGATGGCCTTTCAACATAATCGTGCCTGCAGGCGTTTCGTAACAGCCGCGAGACTTCATGCCCACATAGCGATTTTCGACGATGTCGGCGCGACCAATCCCGTTCTCGCCGCCTATGCGGTTGAGCAGGATCATCACTTCCGCAGGTGACATCTCCTTGCCATCCACGGCGACAATGTCACCCTGGCGATAGGTAAGCTCGATATAAACCGGCGCGTCAGGCGCGGCCTCGGGTGATACCGTCCAGCGCCACATCGACTCTTCCGGTTCCAACCAGGGGTTTTCCAGCTGATCGCCTTCGTAAGAGATGTGCAGCAAGTTCGCATCCATGGAATAAGGCGACTTTTTACCGCGTTTTTGCTCTATGGGAATGCCATGCTGTTCGGCATAGCCCAGAAGCTTCTCACGGGAAGTCAGATCCCATTCACGCCACGGGGCGATGACATGTACGTCTGGCTTTAATGCGTAATAACCCAGCTCAAAGCGCACCTGGTCGTTACCTTTACCTGTTGCGCCGTGTGATACCGCATCAGCGCCGGTCTCATTGGCAATCTCGATCTGGCGTTTGGAAATCAGGGGACGGGCGATCGAAGTGCCCAGTAGATATTCCCCTTCATAAATCGTGTTGGCGCGGAACATGGGAAACACGAAATCACGGGCATACTCTTCGCGCAGATCGTCGATATAGATCTCGCTCACCCCCATGGCCTTGGCCTTGGCACGGGCCGGTTCCACTTCCTCGCCCTGGCCGATGTCCGCAGTGAAGGTGACCACCTCGCACTGGTACTCATCCTGCAACCATTTCAGAATAATGGAAGTATCGAGGCCGCCTGAATAGGCCAGCACCACCTTCTTGATTTGTGACATGTTACGCCCTCTATAGAAAAGCTGAGACGGAAAAGGGCGCTGATTTTATCAAGACCCACGGGTATGGTCGAGGGGAGGTGCTTAAGTGGTGGCTATAATTGGACGAAAAAGTGTGACGAAGCAGGCAATCAGGAGAGAACATGGGCCAAACCAACAGCTTAAACCAATTTCAGGATATCAGCCGCCTGCTGAGCAAAACCCTGCAACGCCATCTTGGGCTGGTGGTAAAACAGTCTGATCGCGATATCGGTACCCTGATGAAGGTTTTTCAGGAACTCTTGAGCAAGCTACAGCAGAGCGATACGGACAGCTCAACCACCGCCGATGTAATGGCGATACTCGAAGCCCTGCAATTCCACGATCGTATCACCCAGATACTCACCTCATCGCAAAAGAGTCTCGAGGTCTACCTGCAGGCCCTGGATGAGCTGAAAAATGGACAGGATATCGATGTCGCTTCGCTGGAAAAAGAGATTCGTTCACATTTTGTTGTTGCTGAGCAATATGCCGATGACGATCCGGAAAATAAACCGGTAGATAGTGACAAGCCGATATTTTTCTAGGTTGCACCCGGGAAAAACGACGGAAGCCGGGAAGATACTGATGTGCGAGCAGCGGTTTTGATGGTGATGTTTTGCGCCATGATGCGAGAATAGAAATCCCGGTTTTTTTTCGATATATGCTGGTCATTGTGCAAACGAGTACCGGTTCGATTCCCCGAAATCTTGGCTAGTTATCATCGTCCCCAGCCAACTCAACACGGTTACGTCCACCACTCTTCGCGGTATACAATGCATTATCTGCCGTTTGCATCAAATCTTCCACTGTCATGCCCGGACGCATCTGGGCGATACCGAAGCTTCCCGTGACTTTGAATGTTTTATCATCATCGCTTCGGAACTCCATGCTTTCCCATCTTTTACGGATACGCTCTATCGCGATATAGGCCTTTTCCTGATCGGTATAGGGCAAAATGACAAAGAATTCGTCGCCTCCATAACGACCAACCACATCCTCAGTACGCAATCCGTCTCTCACGCAGTTAGCGAATTCGCTGATAATTCGGTCACCAACATGATGACCATGCGTATCGTTTACGCCTTTAAACCTGTCGATGTCGCACATGCACACACTCATTTTGTGGCCATGCCGCGACACGGAATGGAACTCCTCATTCAGACGCAACATCAATGCATGCCGATTATAAATGCCCGTCAGCGCGTCGGTATTGGCCAGAACATTCAGTTTGTCCGTGGACGACTTGATGCTATTGGCCATAGCATTTAAGGCACGCATCAAAATCGAGAATTCGTCGTTCCAGTTTTCCTTGAGACTAACCTCGTAATTACCCCCTTCCACATTGCGCGCAAAGTCCAAAACCATTTGCAGACGCGTGGAAAAATTGCGTACCAGAATAAAAGACCCTCCACCAAGCAAAGCCGTCATCAGTCCAACCAGTATCAACACCAGTGTCGTGACGCGTTGCAGTTCACTCTGACTTTCCTCGAAGGTGTTATGAAATTCCGTCTTTACCTGTTCCTGCATATTGACCAGATACGCTTCGAGTTGGTTACGCAGTAGCGCTGTCCGGGTAATCTGCGCCGACAGCTGCGACATATCCTTATCCAGCAAATCCAGTGACAGCTTCCCCGCCACGTCGTTATAGTCGTGAAACATCTGGTGAAAGGTGTTGAGCCCTACAATGTGCTGACTAATCACCTGCATTTCATCAATGGAATGATTGATTTCCTCTGCATATTCCTTCGCCTTTTCCAATGCACGCTTGTCACCCAGGAGAACGGTTTCCTCAAACGCGTCTTGCAAACCATTCAGATTCGCGGAGATTTTGCTGACATGCTGGGAAAAAGGCATATAGATCGTGTTTAAAGATTCGACCCTGTCGGAGACAGATTGACTGGACATAAAAACGGCCAGCATGGAAATAATGAACACCACAAAGATTAGGGCGCTAAAAGTGGGAATTAACCAAATTTTTCTACGGACTTCCATTGATGGACTCAGATGTTCAAAAAGCCTTGGATTACCTCGGGACTACTAAGGGTTAGCCGCATGTTTAGACAAAGTATTTCCGTTTCTTCCCAGTTTGTCGGCACTTACAGCTGTTTGCTTGAACGTATTGCGGAAAAAATATGCCTGTATGCTTGTGTTAAATGGTTTTTGCCCAAGCATTAAACTCAGCGGGTGTAGACGTTTTTAAGGCAGGTATCAACAGGCGGGAAAGTGCTACAAACTTACACTACTTTTTAGCGGATAACGCTCCATCAAATAGCAAAGACAATCTTGCCGTATAACTTTGGCATCCAGGGTCAACATCGACGGCATCATTCCCTTGGCGAAACGGATTTCACTATTTTCAAAACGAAAGTATTCGGCTTCGACTTCCTCGCCGTTTTCGTCGATGACTTCAAAATGCACAGTTCCCCCCGCGCGCGTTCGGCCGATCAAAGTGTCAGGCGCGAGTTCGCGGAAATTCAGATGGTCTAGTTCAGGAAGAAACTGAATATCCGTCTCTTCTTCACCAAAACCAAAACCAAAACTGTATTGCTCCGGAACTTTCACTGTGGCAACGGTGTGATAAAGATCGATATCGTGTGAAGCAACCGGGTGCTCAGGAATTTCATGTAAATGCATCAGGGCGGAAAGATATTCACTGGCGTGCGCATATCCAAGTTCATCACCGGCGCGCCCACACTCTACCGTCACGCTGGGGCACAGTTCGGCCATTGCCATTGATTGCACGCCATGAGGACGAGTGAAATAGACCACGGTGCGATTAAACAATGTCGCGAGATGAAAAAAACGATGGTCGAGGCGATTGACGCAGGCGTAATGCGGATTCAAACCGGTGTTATTGTGAAAGTCGACACTGGCAAACAATTTTTGCGCGCGGGCGTAGTGCATCACATCACACACTAAACTATGTTCAGGTGAGTTTTCGCAATCCTCCCCCCCCAACCACACGCGGTTGTAATCCAGTTGATCATCGAGACGACGCATACCTTTGGCGGCAGCGGCAACATTACCGACAAAGAGTATTAATCCTTTGGGCAGAGTCTTTTCCTGTTGTTGCCGAAGAAATCGTTGCACGGCTTGTAAACCCACGTCTTCATTACCGTGTAACAACACCGACGCAAACAGATTTTCCGGCAGCTTTCCACGCAGATGGATCAGACTTGGGCCGGGCAAAATCTTGTATAAATCGGCCGCGCTACTCTCCAGAAACCCAGCGGGCAAAGACTCAAATATCGACAATTCGTTCATACCAACCACTCGTGTACCGGTTTACCGGAGTTTTGCGCCTGATAATAGGCGTGTGTCAGCGCGACCATATCGGCGCTGCGTTTTTCGACAAATTCTCGCTGCCATTGCGCGCCTGTCATACCACTCTCGGCGCGCGCGCGTATGATATCGAGATAAAACCGGCTGTCCTGTTCATCGACTTGCAAGACACGCAAACCTTGCATTGCATCTTCAAGCAGTCGATCCAGGATTAAATTTTTCAGTGAACCACGCTTACCGTCTAACCATTGATTGGTCGCGCGCAATCCCAGGCGTGCGGCTTCGTAAAAATTATCCCGTGCCACGCTAAACGGCAAAAGCGTTTCCGGCGCGATATCGCTATTGGCCAGCGTCTCCTGCAAACCGTAGAAGAAGGCAGCATTGGCCATTTCATCAACTATCGTTGGCCCCGCAGCAATCACTCGATGCTCAATGCGTAAGTGTGTCTGGCCGTTTTTTTCAAAACCGATCAGGGGACGATTCCAGCGCCAGATAGTACCGTTGTGCAAACGCAGATACGGCAGTCGCGCGGCATCGTCATCGAGTTTAACCGGCAATAGTATCGGAAAATGATTGAGGTTTTCCTGGAAACATTCGAATACCGAATGCTGGACATAGCCACTGCCAAAACCTACCCGTTTGATCGGCCCACTAGCGGCGTCACCATAACCACCACTTTCAACCGAACTCTCAAACAAAGGTATACGCGTTTCTTCCCATAGACTGCGCCCAAACAAAAAGGGTGAATTCGCGCCAAGCGCAACGGTCGCCGCCGAGGCAATCGTGGCGGCGTTTAAATAGCGTTTGGATGCCCTGGCCGGAATCTGTCGATGCAATTGAAACGAGGTCGCCGCCGACTCCAGCATCACATCATTGTGCCGCGAAATCAGATGCTCGCGACCATTGATATCCAGATGCAGCGGCTTGCCCTTGCGCGCCAACATCACCTGTTCATTCAAGGCGCGATAGCGATTCAACGGCGACATATTTTCCAGGGTAAGATCGTCGTCCTGCAGTGTCGCCAATATGCCGACCATGAGTATGCGATCATTTTGACGATCGGCGATTTGCGCGCATTCCTGCCAGTGTTGTTCCAGTTCCTGATGCATGCGCATCAATCCTTTTCCACTGAGCAACTGCGGACAGACATTGAGTTCGAAATTGAATCGCGACAGTTCCGGCGCGATGACCTCTTTGGGTAACTCGTTTAATAAAAGTGCATTATCGGGAGAGGGTGTGGCGTCTTGAGCGATTAACCACGCCTCTTGCTCCAGGCCGCCGACGGCCTGATCGACGCAGAAATCATTATCCTCAAATTGCTGTTTGAGTCGCTGGGTCTCTGCCAGCAAATGCTGCGCATAGTTCTGGTAGTCTTCTTCGGAAAACTGGCTGGTGAGTATCTCTTCGCCCATTCTAATCTCAGTTGTCTGTCATCGATGCCAAGGCAGATTTGGCGGCGTCCACGTCCTGGCTCGCCGCTTTTTGCAGCCATTGCTTTGCTCCTTGCAAATCCCGTTCAGTTCCACGCCCGTCGAGCATTAATTTGGCGAGATTGTATTGGGCAAAGCGATAGCCCAGTTCCGCCGAGCGGCGATAATAATGATAGGCCTCGGCGAGATTGACGCTCACCCCCAGGCCTTGTTCGTATAGAACACCAAGATTATTGAGTGCAATTGGATGTTGCGCCTGCGCGGCCTGTTCATACCAGCGTCGCGCCTGGGCGAGATCCGCATCGACACCCAAACCTGCCTGCAACATCCAGCCGATATTGGCCTGCGCATCGGCATTGCCCTGCTCCGCCAGCGGTCGCCAAAGTTTCATGGCCTGTTGATAGTTACCGAAGAAATAGGCGTTCTCTCCCGATTTGTAGACCTGGCGCTGATCCGGGCGCAATTCCTCTTTACCCTGTCCGAAACCACGGGATACGACTTTTTTCGACCAATCCAGGGGAGGATCTTGTTTCTCTTCCTGTTCTGGAGCCGCCGCAACCACAACAGACGTGACCAGGAACAGACATAAAAATTTGACTACGACACGAATATGCATCTTTTACGGATCAAATAGTTGGCCAGAAAACGTAGAAAAATAAAGACGCAGAATACCATTGCGCCCAGAGAAACTGAACGATTGAGCGCGATTGATTTTTGAGCAAGGGCGCCGGCTATGATAGGATTCGCCGACCAAATGATTCAAAAGTGCTTGATACACGCCGGGGGGATACTCGATGAGCGAGAAAGAAATGATTTTTTTGTTCTTGATCAGCCTGTGCGTAATGGCCTATAGCCATCTTCCCGGCGAGCCCACAACTCCTGTCCTGGCCTCCGCAGTGGCCATACAAGACGGCAATACTTCCCAGTAAACACGTTTGCGCGCACCCGTCATCGACGATGCCTCTGACGGTAAACCCCTGGTGATTTTGGTTAACTCATCGGATATGCGCCGGGCACACTCATCATGTCTTGTCGACATAAGGCAAACCGCCCTATGCGTAGTAGTCAACCAGGTTATCGGTGCTTAAACCTCTCATTTTTCCACTCGATTCGCTTACGACATCGTCTTCCCCGTTGTCGCCACCAGATCCAGGAAAAATCGGTTTACCCAGACGTCCTTCCTGACCGTGCGCACCATCGTGCTGGCGTTGGGCAAATTGCTGAGTCGAGACATCCACATTGCCGAGAGACAAACCGCTTTCCGACAACATATCGCGCAGACGTGGCATCGCCGTTTCTATCGCCTCACGCACATTATTGTGCTGCGCCGTAAATTGAATAGACGCATGTTCCTGCGACATCTTGATCTTGATGTTCACTCGACCCATCTCCGGAGGGTCTAGTCTTAGCTCAGCGGTTTGCACGCCATTTTTCACCAGAAAATTGATGCGCTTGCTAAACACCGCACCCCATTCCTCGCTTTCTAATGGCGTGTTCATCACATAGGACGGCGTTCCCGTGGCAGACAGGGGACGCACACCGGCGCTGGCGCTATTGGTGCTACCCGCCCCTCTTTCCGCGCCACCAATCAGGCTCATCTTTTCCGTCAACTGATCAAACAATTCAGCCGCGGACTGCTGTTTCTGCTGCGCATTGCGTGCCTCGACGATGGTCTCGAAGCGGGTACTATTGCGTTCGAGTTGGCGCAAAGTCTCCTGAACCAGATGTTCTGATTCTTCTTCGCTGGCAAGTTCATCTGCTGAGACAAGCTGTTTTTCCGAGGGCTTTTCACGCTCGCCACTTTTGAGGTGTTGCGGTATCTGATCCGCTCTGACCGCACCACGACGGGCCAATTCAGCCGCAGTTTCTTCGATATCTTCCGCCAGGTCTTCAACCTCTACATCCGCCTGTGCAACCATGTTCACAACCTCCTGTGGCAATTCCACTACCTCTTCAGTAGCGGTGTCATCGGAGGTTTCGGAAACCTCGGCGACCAGCGCCTCCAATGTTGTGGTGGGATCAGTTTCTTCTTCGCCACCGACTATCAGATCTTCCAGTTCGGGCAACAGGGAAGACAGATCATCAATGGATTCTTCTGTGGTCAGCTCGGGGAGCTCGCCAGCCTTCAATTTATCTTCCACCATTTGGCGAAAGAGTTCGGCTAGCATCGCGTGTTTTTCTGAGGATTGTGTTTGTCCATGCTCGGCCTGCGCCGGCAAGGCCTTCTCATCATCAGCCTTTTCTTCCATGCGTTGCGCAGCCTGTTGTGGCCCCTGGCCGGATTGTTCATCCTTTTCGCTCTGCCCCTGTGCTGGCTTGGTCTCGACCTTGTCTGCCACAGTTTGCTGATCGGCATTTTCCTGAGAACGGGAAGCGGCGTTGTTTTGTTCATTGCGTGTCGCCGGTGTGTCGTTCTTGCTGCTGCGCTCGCTTGCCTGAGAGGTTTTCGACGCCGGAGTCTGTTGTTCCTGCTTGCGCATCTCGGCAGCAAACCGATCACCGGACTGTTTGCCCTGACCAGCGCCCATGCCGGCGGCACCGACGCCGCTCTGACTCAAGCTGCCCTGATCCAGGAATATATTGGCCATTGCATCCATCATTGGAGATGATCCTCGCTAGTTTCTAGTGAGCTATCAGCAAGTGGGGTGCCAATTGGGAGGATCAGGCTTTATGGTCTGGCGAGATGTGTAGGATGACCAAAGCTAAGAAAATGAATTTTAAGACTTATCTCGATTAAAACGGTCGTCCAGTTCCTTCTGAATACGCCGCTCCTCGGCGCGATTTTCCCCCTGAACCATGCGCTCGACCACCTTATCGACCGCCTTGGTGCGGTGGTGGACGGCCAGCCATTGCCGTTTGAGTCGTTCGTTTTCCGCCTCGAACTGCTGGATGATCTGGCGCTGCTGTTCGATCGCGCGGGTGAGGTTATCCATAAACGCCTGATAATCCCTCAGTTTTCGCGCCGGTATGCCGTTCTGGCCCAGGCTCAGAAACTGTCGCCCGTATTCCTGCTGGTATTGCAACAAATCATCCAGGCGCTTGCGGTGATTGGCCAGTTGTGCATTGTGGGCACCAAGCGCCCTTGCCGCCTGATCCTCGCGGAATTCGTTGAGGCGTTGAACCGGCTTCAGTCGTTGGCTACCTTTCATGGCCTATCCCGACCTAAACGCGAGCCGCAGCCGGCACGGGACCTGGCGCTGCCTGCCGTTGTTGCTGCTTGGCCTCCTGAACCTGCATGGCCTGCAACAGTAATCCACGGCTGCTGGGAAAATCCACCGGCTCGCCCATGTCCTGGGACAAAAAGGCATTGATCAATGGCTGCATCTTGATTGCCGCGTCCACTGCCGGATCGCTGCCCGCACTATAAGCCCCCACGCTGATCAGATCGCGGTTGCGCTCATAATTCGAGTAGTGTTGTTTAAACAGTCGCGCCGCGCGCAAATGGGTCGGATCGACAATCTCGGTCATGACCCGGCTAATCGACTGTTCGATATCAATGGCCGGATAACGCCCCATCTCGGCAATACTGCGCGACAACACGATGTGGCCATCGAGTATGGCCCGCGCCGCATCGGCAATCGGGTCTTGCTGGTCGTCACCCTCGGCGAGCACCGTGTAAAAAGCCGTAATCG
The DNA here is from genome assembly GCA_029881255.1 of Gammaproteobacteria bacterium. NCBI lineage: Bacteria > Pseudomonadati > Pseudomonadota > Gammaproteobacteria > Gammaproteobacteria bacterium. Next base: position 42,216 of record JAOUMY010000003.1, read on the forward strand.
AGCCGCCACCAACATCGCCATTGCCGGCGCGCTCTACCAATTGCGGAATCCGCGCGAACACCGATGGCGGATAGCCACGGGTCGCTGGCGGTTCGCCGATGGCCAAAGCAATCTCCCGTTGCGCCTGGGCATAACGAGTCAACGAATCCATTAGCAGTAATACGTTCTTGCCCTGGTCACGAAAATACTCGGCAATGCGCGTGGCCAATGACGCACCGTGCAGACGCAACACCGGGGGCGCATCGGCGGGCGCCGCAACGACGACTGAGCGCGACATTCCCTCTTCGCCCAGGGTGTTATAGATAAACTCTTTTACCTCACGCCCACGTTCACCGATCAGGCCGACGACAATTACCTCGGCCTCGGTAAAGCGCGTCATCATCCCGAGCAATACCGATTTGCCCACACCACTACCGGCAAACAAACCGATACGCTGCCCCTTGCCGACGGTGAGCATAGAGTTGATGGCGCGCACGCCAACATCGAGTGGTTCGCTGATCTGATTGCGCGATAAGGGGTTGATCGGTCTTCCCTGCATGGGCACATATTCGTCTGCATCCAGAGGCCCGAGACCATCCAACGGACGACCGCGTCCATCGATAACCCGCCCGAGCAGGCCTTCGCCAACGGGAGCCTCATACGTCTGTCCTGTCGGGACCACCCGCGCGTTGGGCGTGATACCGCGCATGTCTCCGGTAGGCATGAGAAAGAGTTTGTCCTCGGAAAATCCCACGACTTCGGCCTCGACATTCTTGCCATCGCTATTGGCGACCAGACAACGGGCGCCGATGGGCGCCTGCACGCCGGTAGCCTCCAGTGTCAGGCCGACAATACGCTTGAGCTTGCCCTCGACGAGCAAAGGCATGGGTTCATCAAGACGCTTTTCATAGACCTGTAGACGCTCGGTCCACTCTGCACTACGTGGATGCGGACCTTCCAAACGATATAAACGCGGAATGGGTCGACGGGGTGGAATGGCAGAACGGCCTTCAAGTCGTTCATGGTGAAAATGCAGACGATCACGCCACTGACTACTGCGGGGGTGTGGCCTGTCACAGGCCATGGGAAGCGGACCGTCTAAACGCTCCGCATATTTATGTAATCGTTTACTCCAGTTATGCCGTCTTCGCTTGAGCGGGTCGTCACTCATGATCGCCCTCGCGCTCGCCGCCTAATACTTTGGCGATGGTCGCGGCAAGCTGTGATTCTATAGTGGCATCAATGCGGGACTCATCGGTTTCCACATTGCAACCGCCTCGCGTTAAGGCTGGGTCTTCGACGATCTTCCAGCGCTGTTCTTCTTCGCTGGCATCGGGCATGGAAAAACTTTCGCGCACCAGGGCCGCGTCTTCCGGATGTAGATACACACGAACATTGCGGCTGTTAATCGGTAAGATCGCAACAGCTTTGCGTACCGCTGCAACCACTTGTCCGGGGTCGGTTCGTAATTCACGGCGTACCACATGTTTGGCGATGGCAATCGCCACTGCCACCAATTCTTGTTCAACTTCGTCATCAAGCTGTAATAGGGGCGCATCGAAACTCAAAATGAGTTTTCTGACCATATCGAGTTGCGCCATCAATTCGGGCTGCGCATCGCGATAGGCCTGTTCGTGTCCCTGGTGCCGTCCTTCTTCCACACCGATTGCGTGACCTTCGGCGCGTCCTTCTTCTTTGCCGTGGGCCCGGCCCTCTACCAGTCCCCGTTGAAACGCTTCGTCATATGCCGTCTTCTGAATCTTTTCCAATTCATCGGCAGTAGGCATTTTCAACTTGGACTTCTTGCTGACATTCACCAGACGCGCGTCGGGTTGTTCGTCGAACGTTGGCAGATCCCAAACCGCAATCTGCGAAAACGCGTCACTGGGATTTACTTTCTTTATTGGCATCCGATGCTCCTTCTATGGACACGCCAAATTAAATAAATTCTTCGCCGCCGGTGCCGGCAAGCATGATCTCGCCCGCCTCGGCCATGCGTCTGGCAACTGCCACGATACCTTTCTGCGCCGCTTCCACATCGCTGACGCGTACCGGCCCCTTGGACTCCAGATCGTCTTTGAGTATGTCCGCTGCGCGCCGTGACATATTCTTGAAGAACTTGTTCTTCATCGCGTCGTCGGAACCCTTGAGCGCCACCACCAGATCTTCGGTGGAAATTTCCTTGAGCAGTGACTGGATACCGCGATCGTCGACATCGTTGAGATTGTCGAATACGAACATGAGCTCTTGAATGTTTTCGGCAAGCTCGTTGTCCACGTCTTTGATGTTGTCGATGATTTCGGTTTCTGTGGCCGTATCAACAAAGTTGAGGATATTGGCGGCGGCCTTAACACCACCTACAGAAGAAGATTTCACGTTGGCGTTACCTGCAAATTGACGTTCCATAATATCGTTCAGCTCCTGCAGTGCAGAAGGCTGGATACCCTCGAGTGTGGCGATACGCAAAATGACGTCGACGCGCACGGGTTCGGAGAACATGGTTAAGACTTCCGCTGCCTGATCGTGTTCGAGGAAGGTCAACACGATGGCGATAATTTGCGGATGTTCGTTGCGAATGAGATCGGCAATCGATTTCGGGTCCATCCACTTAAAGGCTTCGAGACCTTTGATATGACCGCCCATGAGTATGCGGTCGATGAGTCCTGCGGCCTTGTCTTCACCGAGGGCTTTAACGAGTACGTTGCGTATATATTCGTCGGTATCGAGGCCAAGTGCAGTCGCCGTTTCAACAATGTCATAAAACTCTTTGACGACGCGTGTAACCTGGATCTTGGTGACGTTCTTGAGGCTGGCCATGGCCATACCGATGCGTTGCACCTCTTTCGGCTCCATGTGTTTCATAACACTGGCCGCTTCTTCCTCACCCAGGGTGAGCATCAGAATCGAGGCACGCTCCAGGCCGGTAAGCGGAGGCCCGAGACGGGGATCGCCATTCTGCGGCGCTAATGGATTGTCTTCGGCCATGTTTAATCCTCTTCTTCATCCAGCGCCAGCCAGGTCTTCACAACCTGCGCCACGATGCGCGGATCTTCGTTCACCATCTTACGCAGCACTTCCAGCATACGTTGGTATTCCTCGTGACTGACGCCAAGCGCCGCCCAGTCTTCCAGACTCAAACCACCAGGACGTTGAGGGTCGTAGTGGATGTCTTCTGCAGACTGCGAACCTTCGTCCTCTTGAACTTGTTCCTCTTCCTCGACCTCTTCCGGCGTGGTCATGGCGCGTATTACCGGACGCACTACCAGCAGGATGATCACCAGCACCGCCAACACACCTACGCCCTGCTTGGCCAGATCGATAAACCAGGGTTGTTCCCACAGCGGACCACTCGGTGCTGGCGGAATATCCTGGGAGATCTGGAAGGCGGCGTTGATGATATTCAGGCTATCGCCACGCTGTTCGCTAAACCCTACCGCCTCGCGTACAAGTGACCGAATACTCTCGATTTCCTCGGGAGAGTAGGTGGCGCGGGCAACACTGCCGTCGGCTCCCACAACCACTTTATCGTCCATCACGACCGCCACCGACAGCCTTTTCAGCGTGCCCGGCGCCTTGCGCGTGTGGCTGATGGTTTTATCCAATTCATAGTTAAAAGTGGAACGATCACTCTTCTTAGACGGGGCCTGAGAAGCACCTTTGCCGTCTGCGGGCAAAGTCTCGGGAGCCTCGCCCGCGCCCGGCGGTTGATTGGTCAGAGCACCCGGTACGCCGCTTACATCACCACCGCGGCTCTCTTCACGCACGGTTTGTTCACTGCGTATCGAAGGCAAATCCGGATTGAATTTTTCGGCGGTGCTCTCGGTCATGGTGAAGTCGATGTCGGCATCGACTTGCGCACGCAATGCCTCGAAACCAACGACCGGCGTCAGTATCCGTTCGATACGATGAATGTAATACTCTTCCATCTTTTGTTTGAAATCGAATTGCGCAGAAGACAGCGCCATGTCACCTGACATGTGTCGCTTAGTTAACATGCGTCCGCGTTCGTCGACGACGGTAACATTATCGGATTTGAGTTCGGGTATGCTTGATGCGACCAAATGCACAATCGCTGCAACCTGACTTTCATCGAGTGAAAGCCCGCGACCGAGTTTCACCATCACCGATGCGGTTGGTTCTTTGCGATCGCGAATAAACACAGACTGTTTAGGTATGGCAAGATGCACACGCGCAGATTCGATTGATGACATCGCTGTGATCGAACGGGCAAGTTCACCTTCTATCGCCTTGTGATAACGTGCCTGCTCCATAAACTGGCTGGTACCGAAGCCCTGCTGCTCGGCCAACATCTCAAAGCCAGTACCTTCCTGCTGAGGTAGCCCCTGGGTCGCAAGACGCAAACGTACCTCATGCACTTTATCCCCCGGCACTTTTATCTCACCGGTCTTGTCATCCAGTTGATACGGTATCCCCTCTTGATCTAACACCTGCACGATATCAGCGCTGGATTGTTGCGAGAGACCTGCATAGAGCAACTCATAATTCTTTTCGGTGGTATACATGAAGATGGCAATAATCACGGTGAAGGCCGCCGCGACACCGATAACCAACTGCATTTGCTGCCGACGGGATAAGGCGCGAAAACGCGCCACCATCGGCTTTTCAGTTAAATCCTCATCGGAATAATCCTGCATGGTATCGACAGGCAGGCGCGTATCCAGGTCCGTCGTCGCCATATCGGTACGACCCGCTGCATTGGGATTTTGAGGAAGATTTTCTGCTGGAACCGCCATACTTTTTTACGCCTGTTTAGTAAAACGTTTCGCCACTACACCTGCATGCTCATCACATCTTGATAGGCTTTGAGTAATTCCTTGCGTACCGTGAGCAAGGCCTCGAATGCGACGCTGGCCTTTTCCTTCGCTACCATTACTTGCGGCAAATCCACACCTTCGACGCCGGCTTCAAAGGCTTTCTTCAACGTCGCCGCATTCTGTTGCGCGTTATTCACTTCGTTAACTGCTTTCTGAAACAGTGAACCAAAACCGGGGGGTTGATCATTGGTCACTGGCTGTGCGTTTTGAGTCGACACATGTGGCACCTGCGCCCTCGCCTGCGAAGCAAGTCGGTGCAAATCTGACATCATGCGGCTCATATTTAAGTCATTCATATCGGCTCCTTCCTCTGTTAAAAATTGCCGTAGGCGCTGGGGACTTCGATACCGTCTTCGCGCATGCGCGCCAGTTTGTAGCGCAAGGTGCGCTGACTGACGCCGAGTTTTTCTGCCGCAGTTTTGCGGCTACCGTTGGACGCCTTTAAGGCCTCCAATATCAAAACGTGTTCTCTGTCGCGCAGACTGTCACCGAGTTGCCCTTGCGAATTTTCGTCGTCTGTTTCTATGGGCCTTGGCGCGCTTGCACTGCTGGGCGAGCTAGTATTCATCGACGAAGGTTCAAACATGATTTGTTCATCGTCGATGCGTTGATTGACCTGCAAAATCAGCGCACGCTGGGCGACGTTGTCCAGTTCACGCACGTTTCCTGGCCAGCTATGCCCCATCAGTTTTTGCTGTGCAGCATCGCTGAGTTCTGGCACTGGTCCACCACTGCGCGTATGCCGACGCAGTAAAAATTGCATCAATGGCACCACGTCTTGTTTGCGATCACGCAGCGGCGGTAAATGAATAGGAAAGACATTGAGGCGGTAATACAAGTCTTCACGAAAACGTCCGTTGGCGACTTCCTTTTTCATGTCGCGGTTGGTGGTGGCGAGTACGCGCACATCCAGGGGAATAAGTTTATTTCCGCCTAGACGTTCGACTTCGCGCTCCTGTAACACACGCAAGAGTTTGGCTTGCAGGCCGATGTCCATCTCGGAAATTTCATCGAGTAATAGTGTGCCGCCATTGGCCAGTTCAAACTTACCCGGGCTGGATTTATATGCGCCGGTAAACGCGCCTTTTTCATATCCGAACAACATCGCTTCGAGCATGTTTTCCGGAATCGCGGCGCAATTGAGCGCCACAAACGGACCTTTATGCCGCGGCGACATTTGATGAATCTGATGGGCAAAGACTTCTTTACCGGTACCGCTCTCACCAGAAATCAACACCGTTGCTTCGCTGTCGGCGACCTTGGCGACGAGTGCCAAAACCTCTTTTGTTTTTGGATCTTCGGCAATCATGTCGCCGTCGACAGTCTCCTGCCCCAACACATGATTGGCAACCATATTCACCAGCACTTCGGCCTCGAAAGGCTTAACCAAATAATCAATCGCGCCATCGTGCATGGCTTCGACGGCTTTCTGGATAGTGCCGTAGGCAGTCATCAACACCGTCGGAATTTCCGGATGTAGCTCGCGCATTTTTTTCAGCAGTGTGTGACCATCCATGCCGTCCATTTGCACATCGCTAATCACCATGCCGACGTTATCGTTTTCCAGACACTCCAGCGCCGCGTGACCGTTGTCTGCTTCGAGCACGTTATAACCTGCGATCTGCAAAGTGTCGGTGAGCGCCTCGCGCAAACTCGCATCGTCTTCTACGATCAGTACGCTGGTGTGGCTCATGCTTGACTCCTCTTGGATTCGGGGGCGGGTGTGCTGTTCATAATCGGCAGGCGCATAACAAAAGTCGTTCCTTGTTCATCGCTTTTACCCAACCACAGGCTGCCGCCATGGGCCTGGACGACGTTCTGGGCGACGGCCAGGCCCAGGCCTGTGCCTTTGGACTTGGTGGTAAAAAACGGCTCAAAAATTCGCTTCTGATCTTCGGCAGAAATGCCGGGACCGTTGTCGGCGATATAAATATCTACCGAGGGCAAACTCTGTGTTTGTCTCGGTAAATCAGTGACGATGTGAATCTGTGCCTGTTCGCCACAGGCCTGTAGCGCATTGGAAACCAGGTTTTGCATTACGCTCAACAAGGCATCGCGATTGGCGCGCAACAGGATCTCTTGTTGCGGCGGCTGGAGGTGTAACATCGCACCGGCCTCACTCACCTGCGCTTCCATATATTGGCCAAGGTCGTTGAGTAGCTGTCCGAGGTCGACTTCCTGTAACACCGTCGCCGCGTCACGGGTGAAGGACAACATATCGTTGACCACTTTTTCCATGTGACGCATGCGATCCAGCGCCTTGTCGGCAAAACGATTGCGATCGGTTTCTTTAATGCCTTGCTTGGTCAGATTGGAAACATATAACAGTGCCGAGGCCAGCGGTGTGCGTATCTGATGGGCAACCTTGGCACTCATCTCGCCCATGGCGGATAGACGCTTGTAACGTTCGAGGGCGGTTTGCAGACCGCGAGCTTCGGTGATGTCGTTGAGTAGAATTATCTGCCCCGGCTCGTTACCTAAAGGACAGGTGGAAATCGACACCCAACGACCAGCGAGCGTAATCGCTTCCTGACCGGTAAAGGAGCCACCGGATTGCAGAAAACCTTGTTCGACCACATCGCGCCACAGCGCGCCGTCGAGTTCCATCGCAAGTAATTCGCGCGCAGCTGGATTGGTCTCTTGAATACGGCCGCGGTTATCGATAACCACAACTCCGGCGGGCAGTGCATCCAGTAGATTGCTGAGACGGGAGGCGAGCCGCGCGTTTTCCGCCAGTTGTTCGCCATGATCGTGTTGCGCGGAATTCAGCTCTTCACTGAGATTGGAGATGTGATCTTCCAGGGCACGATAAGTCGCCGTGAGCTGATCGGCTACGCCATTAAAAGCGTTAAAAGCCTCTTGCAGCTCTTTGGGATTTGGCTTGCCTGGTTTGGTCTTGGCCAAGAAATGTGCTCCGATGATTCCGTCTGTTTGCATAACGGAATGCTTTGAGCAAGAAGCATGCCCCTGTTTAGGGCTTTAAATTCAGAGAGTTAAAAAGGCTAAATCAGACCCCGTCAAGGCTTCGTCACTTTTTTGCCGCGGATTCGGGGAATCCATACAGCAGCAGAATCACAAAGGATTTACCGTCAGCGTAAAATTAGCGCTGTCAGAAAACGAGTTCTTTTCGTCTACGCGGATATATAACGAGCTACCGCTGGAGCTTGCGATACAGGAGTCGTTCCACGTTCCTGCATACGCAACATCACAAACCGTACGTGCATAGTTATCGTCGTCGTACACCCAGACATCTACGTCGTCGGTCTGATTCGAAACCTCAATCGAATATAAACCTCCAGCGATTAAGCCATCGACGCGATAATATCGGTATTCGTCTTTTACTATCGTGTCATCAAAGGGAGTACTTAGCGATAGCGCTTGTGGAGTTACACTAAATTCGAGAATTTCCAGGACGAAATCTGAACCCGAATAGCTTATGCTCGCATCGACCACTATATATGCACTTGTACTCTGAGCGACAGCTACACAGTCATCTCCTGTGCCGAAGTAGTAGGGTTCGCAAAGTACCGAACTATAATCTGCGTCCGAATAGACACTAAGATATGTTCCCGAGTCAGTCATGCTCGCCAAGTTAAAATAGTAGGCCGTTCCAATTGCAAGACCGGTTACCTCATAATAGACCTTGCCTTTATGGGCGCTGCCAGAAGTATCGGGAAACTCTGACAAATCCATTACAATCGGACTTGGGGCCGGTTCTATAGTAATTGAAAATTCACCACCGTTATCGCTGTAGAGCGTGTCAACCAGCAAGAACATCGAACTTCCACTGGCAGTCAAATCGCACTCGAAATGGGTAAAGCAATAAGTGCCGCTAAACGAACCCTCACTATACAATGAAAGAGAAATCGAAGAAGCCGTCGTATTTGAAATCGTCGCCCTATATGTAACGCCAGAGGATAAACCAGTGATTTCGAACAAACCATAGTTGACACCAATTGAACCGCGCAGCGGAAAATCCTCTGTATCGTATGCAACAACTTGCGGTGTAACTGCTGTAATCGTTACCGTATCTGTTTGACTACTCAATGTGCCATCGTTGACGATGAGACTAAAAACGTAGTCACCAATGAGGTCTGCTTGAAATTGGAAATACTTGGCGCCAGGATCGACGATAGTCGCGTTACTACCGGCCGGAGAAGAAATAAGTGTCCAGTTGTAATTCAGCGCGTCATAATTAACATCGTAACTCTGATAGCCAAAGACAAAGGGTGAAGAGCCAACTGCTACCGCGTGATCAGCTCCTGCGTATGCGACAGGCGCGACATTTCCGCTACCTGCAGTAATTATGACAGTATCGACAGCACTATCGGATACTCCATCGTTCACAACTAAATTTATAACATAGCTGCCGTCAACATCAGCTACAAATCCCGACGATACGCTAGTAGGCGTATCAAGCAAACTAAGACCACTTGTCGCAGGTACTGAATTTATAGACCAGGAGTAACTCAGGTTGTCTCCGTTATTATCCTTGCTAGCGACCCCTGAAAGCTCGACATATGAACCGCTTAAAACCGTTTGATCACGACCAGCGTCAGCAACTGGAGGTACATTTTGCGCGGCAGTAATCACTACTTGGCTTAATAGACTCGTCAGCACCCCGTCGCTTACCGATAACGATATTACATAGCTTCCATCTACATCGGGAGTAAAACTAGGAATCCTCGAAAGTGGTTCATTCAGCATACTTAGTGTGCTTCCAGTAGGCACAGAAACGATATTCCAGGAATAAGTAGATATAGAACCATCCTTGTCTGTACTTAGTGATCCGTCGAGACCAACCAGGGATCCGGTTAAGACAGATCTATCATATCCCGCATGTGCAACAGGCGGCATATTTGCGCCCGCACTAATAGTTACCGTGGCTGGGCTACTACTAAAATATCCATCGTTCACCACCAGTGATATCACATAGTATCCTTCAACATCTGCAACGAAAGTTGGATTAACAACAGTAGGATCAGACAATGCCGTAACACTGCTTCCGACCGGTACAGACACAATCGACCACAGGTAAGTAATTGGAGAACCGTCTGGGTCGATGCTTAAGCTAGCATTGAGATAAGCCGCATTTCCGACGATTAACGATCGTCTAGGACCTGCGTGCGCATTCGGCGGACTATTAGGTGCACCGGCCGTAATCGTTACAGTTGAACTGCTACTTTGTAACTGTCCATCGCTAACGACCAAGGAAAAAACATAGTCTCCATCCACGTCGGCCGTAAAGCTTGGGGAAACGACGCTGTTGCTCGACAGAGTCGAAATACTGCCTGTTGGAAGCGATACTGTCGTCCAAGTGTACGAGAGAAGTTGTCCATTGGGATCATAACTTGCACTTCCATCCAGCGTCACCACGCTTCCAGTGGTAACATATTTTGAGCTTCCCGCACTGGAAACCGGCGGCGCATCAACCGCCGCAAGTACTGATACTGTCGCTGGGCTGCTGTTGTCCGTACCATCATTAACAGTGAGTGAGAAAATATATGTGCCTTCAACATCTGGGGTAAAACTCGGACTAACTGTAGCGGCATTGTTCAATGAAATCACGTTACTGGAAGCAGGTACGGAGACCACGTACCAGCTATACGTTATGAAGTCGTTGTTTGCATCCGAGCTAGCGCTACCGTCCAGTGTAACTAGCCTACCCAGGATTGCAGTTTGGTTTTCTCCTGCGTGGGCAATCGGGACAGCCTGGAATGCGACTGATACTAAAACCTCGTCAGCGGCGCTTTCAAGGTTTCCGTCGTTCACCACCAATGTTGCGCGATACACACCAACTACATCGGCAACGAAACTAGGTCTCGCAGCCGTAGCGTCAGATAAACTTGCGGAACTTCCGTCTGGCGCGACCAACGTCCAAAGATAAGTGAGCATGTCACTATCAAAATCCGAACTAAGAGACCCGTCGAGCGTAACCTTATCACCGGGTTTTGCTGACGAATCTCTACCCGCGTTTGCAACAGGAGCAGAATTTTTTGTACTTGCTACAATCACCACTTCATCGTCAGCAAACTTATCAAGTTCATCGTGCACGACGAGGGAAACTCGATATACACCATCCAAGTCTGCAATAAATGAGGGCGCAACAGTGGTCGGATTCGATAAAGTTGCCGCGCTGTTTTCTGGAACGTCAACAAATTTCCAGCTATAGGTAATACGACTTCCCTCTGGATCCACGCTCAAGCTACCATCAAGCTTAACAAGCGATCCGGTAGCAATATTTTGATCCGTACCGGCATGGACGACAGGAGCCTGATTATCAAGTGGGAATTCATTTAAGCAAGAGGAAAGTAGAAGAATAGGCGAGATAGTGATCAGCTTTGGAAAATAAAAACGCATCTAAACTTTCCTCTTTGGTATTTGATACATCTATCGGACTAGCCAAACGCGCATCTATAACAATTTTTGCCAACAAAACCATAATTTTCCGATAAACCGACAGAACAACTCCAACTCTTTCATCAAGTTTCAAGCAATCCTCTCCCTATAACTGGCATATGGCACAAAAAAACACGCATTACTTTCTGCACTATTGGATTTATTCCCAAACAATTTCTCGATCTAAATATTTGTAAACGTTCTATACGAATACTACAAGACTAGTTAACACAGACAACATACCAATTACATCGTCGTCATCGAACAACGCCGATCCTAAACTGCCACGCACCTACTTAAAGATAGAAACACGTCCGACGATATACATAGCAATATGCGCCACTCATGAGAACCGCCAATTTGAAAAATATAATCTATAAATTAGCTCTAACAACGAATTTACTTTTCCTATTTTCGTGCGTAACAACACCTGTGGAACACACATTAGTACCGGAAGGACACGAAAAGTCTGGACTACTTGTTGGCGAGATAATTTCAACCAGTATTCCAAATTTTAAATACGCAAGTGTCGTTATCGACGGTGTAGAACGAGGAAATTCTCGATTCGGCGGAAAAATAAAATTTTTACATTCACCTGGAAATCATACGATAAATTCTGTAAACGTTCCTATACCCGGAACCAACTTATATAATCGCTACCCCATTAATCTAGCATTCACTATTAACTCCAAAAGAGTCACCAATTTCGGATTGCTAAATATTGAAATACAAAGCAAAACTAATCAGTTTTTTATTTGGTATTTGGACAACAATGAAGAAATGAAATATTTTCTTAACAACGCCTACCCAAATGAATCGACAAAGATTAACTTGACCGAAATATCTCTGATTCCGAACAAGTACGTTAAAGGAAATAAGATAAATAATATTCGTAATCATATCACCCGCAATACGCTAATTTCTCGTATGGATGACAAAACTAGACCGCTAAACGTCAAAGGATATGTACTAGGCCCTATCGGAAGCATTGCGAGATATGATTTATCCAACAAGAACTCTCCTTTGGAAACCCCTATTGACATAGATACGACGCTTGATATGAGCAATTGCAAGTCGCATGAAAAAATTGTCGCATGTCTATTCCCCCCGAGTAAACTATTCGTCGTAGATGGAAAAAAGGCATACAAACGCAGTTTGCCTGACGGCATAGTAGCCGACACTATCCGGATTCTAGACAAACAAAAATTAATGCTCATCGATAAAGCTGGGTCTATATTTGTTTCCCGAAACGCCGGTGTTTCCTGGACTACGGCACATAAAAGTACGGTAAGTCGCCAGCCTCAGTTCGCGGCGAACGAGTATCTTAACAACTATGGCTCTGAATCCTATGGTGTATATCTCGGTCCCGACAAATATTACGTTTACGCAAATTCGCGTGAAAAAAGCGGAAATTTCGGCATTTGGGAAAGTGACAGCAAATTGAAATCTTTTTCGGCTATTTCGCTACCGGAATCTATACGTGATATACCAAGTATTTTGGAGTCTAACGACACCCTTGTAATCAGCCCACGTATTGAGAATCTCTTTAACGAGGAATTCTACATACGCACTAGCGACGGAAAAACTTGGCGAACTGTCGATACGCCTGGAAGACGGTGTGGCGCCCTGAAAGTTAGCGAAAGTGACCCGAATACCATGAGCCTGATTTGTTCCGGTAGAACATGGAAAACAACAGACGGCGCCAAAACCTGGAAGGCAAGCAACAAGTTGGATAAAGGCTAAGCCTTGTAAGCAAACGTCAAATCATCATGAGAAGAAGTCGATGACAAAAACATACAAACTGCTACTACTAAGTGTTTTTTTATTCCCATTTAACCAGACACAAGCAAGCAGCCTTGATCTCAGCGGTTACCTCAGCCTAGCACTTGGCCTTGGCGGAGACAGATTGTTGGAAATCGGTTATACCGATGGGACGAAAGGAACAACTTACGCCGGAAATGGAGCTTCCGTTATAGTCGGCTCAACTCTTCGAAATAACTATTTTGAAACTAGAGCGGGAATCGGCTTTATGTCTGTTAGACAAACTGGCGACAATGGCGGCGCAGGGTTCAGGCGGTGGGTGGCAGAAGGAACCGGACTCATTCGACTGGGCCGGGAAAAAAAGCATATGATTGGCGGTGGTGTGGTTTATCACATAAAACCCGTTCTAGAATGCGAATTCACTGGCCTGTGCCAAGACTACACGTATTTCAAAAATGCGCTCGGATACACTGTCGAATACAACTATGTATTCGACGGTGGCAATCCAAATTACATGGATACCTATGCAATCGCCTTGCTGTTTTTTACGCGTGTACAAATCGTCAAGTACCAGATTAATGATTCCACGAGCAACTATACCGCTGATGGCAGCGGTATAAGTATGGGCGTGGCAGTTACGTGGTATTGATGAGAGAGTATACGTCACCTAAACGTCTTTAGTCCTAAGGCCAATATGATCTTTAGGTCACAAAGACTCATCATACTCGTGTCGCGACAAGTCGCCGTAAGCTGATCGGCTACGCCATTAAAAGCGTTAAAAGCCTCTTGCAGCTCTTTGGGATTTGGCTTGCCTGGTTTGGTCTTGGCCAAGAAATGTGCTCCGCTGGTTCCGTCTGTTTGCATAACGGAATGCTTTGAGCAAGAAGCATGCCCCAGAATTGGGCATTGAAATCAGCGACTTAAAAAGCCTAAATCAGACCCCGTCAAGGGTTCGACACTTTTTTGCCGCCGATTCGGGGATTCCATACACCGGCTGACAAACTCAGCCGGTAATAGTACTCAACTGCGGTTTGTTTGCAGACTTAGCAGCAATGCGCACATCCACCCCGGCGCGTATAAAGTGACGATTGATCGCCGACAACAAGGCCTTCAACGATGCACTAATCGTGTCCTGATCAAAGGCCACGCCGATGATGCGTTGGCCATCGATATTGGCGTGCACATAGGCGACCGCGACTGCATCGGTGCCCTCTTCCATCGCATGTTCGCTATAGTCAACGATACTGATTTGTTGCCCGCAATGTTGTTGCCAGGCATCGACGAAGGCGGCCATGGTGCCCTCACCTTCACCGTGCATGGTGTGCTCACCCTGTTGATTACTAATCCGCGCTTCAATCACGTCTCGACCGTTCTTGTCGATGTGGAAGCCGTGCAAACTCAACGGCGACTGATCGTGTACATAGTGTTCGCGAAAGATTTCATAGATCTGTGCGCTATCGACTTCGCCGCTTTGCGTCTCACTGACTTTCTGAACATGGGTCGCCAGCTCGGTCTGTACCCAACGGGGCAATTGCAAACCAAAATCACGCTCCATGACGAAGGCAACGCCGCCCTTACCCGATTGGCTATTGACGCGTATCACAGCCTGGTAGTCGCGCCCCAAGTCTTTGGGGTCGATAGGCAGATAGGCCACCTGCCAATGCTCGTCGTCTCTTTGTTTGTGCAGACATTTGCGTATCGCGTCCTGATGACTGCCGGAAAACGCGGTATATACCAGCTCGCCTATCCACGGGTGACGCGGATTTAAAGGGATATTGGTGCACTCGGTAACGACGTGGATAATCTCGTCCGGGTTAGACAAATCCAGTTGCGGATCAATACCCTGGCTATACAGATTCATGGCCATGGTGACCACGTCCATATTGCCGGTACGCTCGCCATTACCCAATAAAGTCCCTTCGACACGATCGGCACCGGCCATGATCGCCAGCTCGGCAGAGGCCACCGCACAACCTCTATCGTTATGGGTGTGTACCGAAAGCACGATGCTGTCGCGACGCTTCACGCGCGTAGCAAAATATTCGACCTGGTCGGCAAACACATTCGGCGTGGCGACTTCGACGGTAGACGGCAGATTGATGATGCATTTGTGTTGCGGCGTCGGTTGCCACACATCGGTGACCGCGTCGCAGACTTCCACGGCGTAATCCATCTCGGTACTGGTAAAACTCTCGGGGGAATATTCAAAGGTCCAATCCACATTCGGATATTTTTTCGCTTCGTCTTGTACCCACGTTGCGCCATTCACTGCAATCGCCTTTATGCCCTCGCGGTCCATTCCGAAAACACGCTCGCGTTGAATCGTAGAGGTGGAGTTATACACGTGCACAATAGCGCGCTTGATACCGATCAGCGATTCAAACGTACGCTGAATGAGAGCCTCACGCGCCTGCACCAATACCTGTACCGTGACGTCATCGGGAATCTGGTTTTCCTCAATCAGCCAGCGCACAAAATCATAATCGTGCTGACTGGCCGACGGGAAACCTACCTCGATTTGTTTAAAACCCAGCTTGACCAACAAGGCCCACAGGCGGCGCTTCTGTGTTACCGTCATCGGTTCGAGTAGGGCCTGGTTACCATCGCGTAAATCCACGCTGGCCCACACCGGTGCCTGCTCGATGACTCGGGTCGGCCATTGCCGATTCGCCAGATTTACGCCCGTCGCCGGGCGGTATTTACTGTGATTAAACTGCTTCATTGTGTATCCTTTTGCGCCACTGGTTTGACCCACATCGATTTCCACCTCTGGTATCAGTTTCCATCTGGCAGTCCCGGTAAGGCCCGCTTTTCGGAGTCTTGGTCACGACTCAAGCCTGTTTAGCCGTCGTGTAGAAAGCATAGCCCAATCCCCGGGGCATTATCTTGCTATTTGTGCCCGATTTTCGCTCTTGATTAATAGATTATTGCCGATATTATTATCACTATGGCAGATAATTTCACTCCCGACCGCTATGACCGCGAGATCCTGGCCATCCTGCAGCAGGATGGACGGATTAGCAATCAAGACCTTGCGGACAAGATCGGCCTCTCTCCCTCGCCGGTATTGCGACGGGTTCGAGCATTGGAAGAGTCCGGCATCATTGCTGGTTATCGCGCGCTATGCGATGCCCGCAAACTCGGCCTGACCCTGACCGCCTTGATTCACATATCCATGGACAGACACACCCCTGAGCGCTTTGAAAACTTCGAACAAAAGATTAGCGAGTTGCCGGAGATCATGGAGTGTTTGCTGATCACCGGCCAGAGCGCGGACTATCAATTAAAGGCAGTCGTGAAAGACATGGACGCGTATCAAGTTTTGTTGCTCAACAAAATTACGCGCATCGAAGGCGTGACCGGGGTGCAGTCGAGTTTTGTGATGCGAAGAGTGGTGGATAGGACGAGTTTGGCTTTGTAGAAATTGAGCGATCGGGTTTGTGGTTGCGACATTTTTCCGGATCTGAAATGTTCGCTCTGGGTGTCAACTCAACCGTAGGAAGCTCTAGAGCGCACTTGGTACTATTGTTTGTTTTATCGCCATTTGTGCATCAGCGAAATAACTGGATAAAAAAAGGCAAACTGCATATCTCTTGCGAAGTCTCCGCCGTTAATTCCAAGCCCTTTAAAGGTGCTCACATAGCCCATTCCAAGGAATAAGATTTTGTTCTTTTCAGGACTGAAACCATACGATATGGAAGAACTCCAGCCGCCTATAGAACCACCAATGACTCCCACCCTCGCATTTATTCCCGTTCCGTCGGTATTTAATGCCCAAGCGAAACCGACATTTAATAATGTTGGAAACCCTATGCTTACATAAGCGTGGAAGTTATCACCTTTAGATAAACCGCCAATCGAAACTACCTGGGTTGAATAATGATTGGAAATCCCGAGTTCTAGATAGTTCTCCATTTGTTTCTCTGCTTCATCAGCGAGCACTTGAAGACTGAATAATAGAACAGTACAACACAACACCAAATTTCGAATAATTCTTCTTTTCATCTTGTTAGTAAGTAGTTAGATAGCTATTTGAGATATAGAAATACGTACAGTCCATATAACCTTAAGCGGCTTACTTAACCTTGGCGACCTTCATGCCAGCACACCGAATCAACTACACCAGAATACGTATATACACTAAAGCCTTTCTTTTGTAGATCTAGACCGGAAATTGTTTTTACCTGCAAGGCAAACTAGAACACATAGTGTGCCACCATTTTTTATAATCACTCCTCTATATCGAGAAAATCCGTACTCTCTTTCTTATTTATACCCCGCCTATCCAGTTCAATCAGACTAGAGGGTTTTATCTCCACTTCAGAGCTCGGCGGCGAGACCAGGTCGAATACATAAATATCGCGATGGCCAAATACAGCGCCACCGACACCACCGATAAAAGCGCCAGTCAGACCGCCGTAAAGACCCACGAAAAGGGCCATTGTTGGATCCACCAGTGATACTGCCAGGGCATAACCACCTCCGATATAGAATGCGCCTTTTTTAACGCCCTCGCTCATCCCCTTCCAGTGAGAAGTCATTGTCACATAGTTGATATCTTTTCTATGGAATTTGAACTGTTCGTCGCCGTCACGACGATAGAGGTATACGATACCGTCGTCTGTCATCAGGCGGTGTCCGGAACGATGCTCACCCGATATCAGCGCGACCTGTATAAGGCCACTTTTTAGAAATATTTGCTGTTCGTTTCTGACAACGTGAAATTTTTCATCCTTATCCAGGATGGATTCCATCGCGCATCCCGACAGAAGCACAAACAGCATTACACTCAGAAGGCTGAATCTTCCAACATACAATATTGCTCTGAACTGTTCGTCTTGAATGCGTTTCAAAGGTATTTTATCTCCAGCTTGTCTCGCATCTCGCAGGGAAAACACAAAAAGGTCGCGATCACCGCATGTTTGAGAAAATTTATTGTGATGCTAAACGCCATGGTGCGAGACAAAACTGCATGGGCATATTAACGTTTAGCGTTGAGGTTGACACAACAGTCGCTTGTTATGCTTATTCTAGAATAGATAGCTTAATCCTATTCTATATGCAGGTACTTGAACTGTACCCACGGAGTCATCCAGCCAAAAATCTGCCCCTACACTTCCTTCGAGGTTAAGGCTCCCTCCAACGCTGCGTTCCAAACCAATCCCAGGATACATCCCGTAGGATGTCTCCTTTTCAAATTGTTCTCCAAAAGCCATTCCATACACTCCCTCAATCAAAACGAACGACCTTATATCTGCGTGTTGAAAGTATTTCCGATACCCCACAGCCGTTCTAATTTCGTTATGAGTTAAATTCTGAGTACGCCAATTGTTGCGAAATACAGAAAATCCTAACGAAACCACATCTGTTTTTGATATAAAATACCGGATATCCACTACTCTGGAACCGATTCCTATTGCCACGGTAGGTTGTGTTTCGTTTGAGGCCAATGAGGCTTGCAGTCCTGATACCCAAATCAAAATAGCAGAGGCCAGAGTATTTATTAACATTCTAGTCATATAGAATCTCTTTTGTATTTTGTTGAAAATACATAGTGTGCATAACGAGGCCGTAGAAAAACCCTGGTACGATTTTTTACAGAAAAACCGACCTCCTGAGAAGCCATGTGTTCGACAAGCGCAACCTCAGGAATGGTTTTGCTACCCCATAATTCAAAAATATTTTTATACATTCGAGTTTTCCTACAGCCTCAACGATTCAATAAATGGCCGCCGCAGTTCGGCGGTCCCAGCACGCGCCTTTTGCGTGCGATCTTGATTGGCTTGCTAGAATTATTCTTGCCATTCTTTAAATTGTGGTGCTTGTCCGCCAATATGATCCCATGGCGCTTTTGAACCAACAAAGATGTGTGCTTCTATTTCTACGCCGGGATCTCCATTAACTGTTCCAAGGGTTATGCCATGCACTTTTCCTTGGTAGGTTCCACATAATGTGGTTCCGCACGTCTTACAAAATGCAAGTCCCCAACCTTCTTGGGATTCATAGCTTTGAAGGTTAGCCTCTCCTTTGTCCCATGTTAATGAACCAGGATCAGACAACTCTGCATAGGCTGAAGAAGCACCACTAAATGCTTTACGACAGCGCGAACAATGACAGGCTCGAGCTTTAATAAGTTCGCCATCGATCTTGTACTTTATTGTTCCGCAAAAACATTCGCCATCGATCATATAGTATTCCTGATAATAATTTCTAACAGCTCAATATATGGCACGAGATTAATATTCTTAAATAGCCCATCACAAATCCCCCGTAACTATTTGAATATACCCCTCTAGAATTTCCGCGCTCGATGCCCATTTGAAGATCCACATAGGGGGTTTCCCCGTATCCTTAATATAGGAGGCCCCTCGTTTCCCGAGATACGGGGTTCCGCATATACCACGGCTACGATTTCAACAGTGTTGATTTAATAGCAAATCCACGATGCAAACAAGGGAAAATTAGCCGTAAACCGCCAATGAAATTGGGCTAGATGCTAGGTCAGTAGAGCATCATCTGTTATTTCTGACGTGTTCGATTTGCTAAGGGGTGAATCGATACGGTGGATAGCAATTACTACCGTTCTGGAAACTAGTCTCTACTTGCAGACCCCACTAACCGAACCGTGTGTATTTTCAAGATGCCACCCAGATGGTGGCATAGCGCGCGGAGGCGCCTATCATGCTTTGCATGACGTGGGAGACACTACTTGTAGGAGCGACAAATTTTTTGGCGTATTTCTCGTCTACGGTTTTGCCCTCACTACTGGCTTTCGATTAGAACTCGGTCGACAATCGAAAGCAAAAACTTTCAATTGTTAATCAACAAACAAAATAATTAAGTGCATTTTTTAACACAGCAACGCGACTATTCACTGAATCTCGAATCAATAAATTACGTAATTCCAGAGTGTTTTATTTAGAATTGAAAAAATTACGTCGACCGAAATAAAGCAAAAATAAAATTCATTGCTAAATTAGAATTTTGGTTTTAATCTGTAATCCTGTTCCACGTCTGCAATAACTTTCGAAAGGAGTCGAACTTATGGCGGACTTTGATCCTTCGTTTTTTTCGATCAAACAAAATTCTTTTAAGTGGTTGCCGGACGCCAAAGATCTGTTGGTGCTCAATGCCGGTGAACTCACAAAAAAAATTGTCAAAGTGCCGAGACGAGATGCGCAACGCATAGTCGATTCGGTGGTGAGATTTGTACTCGACTTACCACGCAATTCAACTCCACTGGTAGTGTGGACTCACGGCGACAGTGAACTCCTCCTGCACAGTGATAAAACTAGAATCGATTTATCCAGCGGAATCGTCACCATAACCGCAACTGTAGAGTGCGATCAAAGCGGCGTTGTCGAGATTCCGATTCCGCTCGGTGTTGGTAGCAGTTCCTCACCAAGTGGTTTGTTGATGTCAGCATTTAATGAATTGCAAGGCCCACGCGCCATCGTCGACATCTGGACAGACTCACTCACCGCCTTCGCCTGGGAAACACTGCTTGAGACAGCCAAAGCCATTTGTTCTCAATTTGGCGTCGATACTAAGGGTAGACCACTGGTGCCCGGCAGTATCGGCGCCGGATCCCAAATCTTGTTAATCCAACCCATCGCCCGCCATAGCCTAAGAGTGGAAGCCTGATCGTGAGTAATAATCAAGAACTCGATGTATTTGGAAGTCTGGCCACTGCCGTCGGACTAACAGACAGTACCGGTTTCAGAGGGGAGTGGTTTAACAATCCCGTCGGTGGCACAGGTAACGCCAAAGGCTTGAAACACATCCTGTCTTCTGATGAACAACGCGAAGCCCTACTGGAATTTGTCGATCAGGTTCTGGGAGCCCCAGATCGACAAACTGAAAACGGCGCAACGTGGGTACCGTTGTTTTCAGAGCAGGGAGCAACGATATACGCTGTTGTTACGCCCTCCGCGGGGAAAACTGTCATCGGTTTTGGCGTTGAATACAAAAACGACGGCGCTACCAAAGTCATTGCCAAAGTCCATGTACCGATTTTTCAAATTGCGGGTACAAGCGACACGCGCCAAAAAACACCAGAACCCGATTGGTTGTTCCTGGGCAAGGACAACGCATTCATTGAAATCAGCCTTGGTTTGGATTTTGCCGATGTATCGCCTGCATCCGGCGAAGTAGCACTTGATGGCGTAACGCTTAAAGCATCGATTCCGACAAATGGTAGCGACGCATTTGGGCTTTCGCTAACATTGGAACAGTTTCAATTACCTGGTTCCAGCACGCCTCAAGATTTCGAACTCAACAGTTCTTCGCTTGCCACGTTGGGTCCGGACATACTCGAATTTGTGTTGAGTTTATTAAAGGCGCAAGCGGACGCCATCGACGACGATAGTGCGTTTGCGCCGTTTAAAGCTTTGATGGGTCTACTCGGACTCACTAATGATCCCAACATTCCCGAATTACCGATCGAAAATTTTGTCACACAAGGCGTATCGGCGGTAGTGGTATGGCTTGAATCCATCTTTATCTCCCCCAGCAACCGTAATGCCTGGTTCAATAAATTAGCTCAGCTGCTCGGCGTAACACCAACAGATATTATGTCTGTTGGCAACAGCACCAAATTAAATTTTACGCTTACGCTTGCCAAATTTGGCATCGGTTTAAAGATAGGCTCAACCAGCGGTGGTGGCATACAGATCACACCGTTTATTGACGTCACTTTGGCAGTTCAGAGCAATATTCAGGCGAAATTTTTTGCAGAGATATTGACTGCGGATACGGCAAAAGGTGAAGTAAAGGCCTTTCCTACTCTGTCGGCGATGGTGGAGTTTGGTACCGACAACCCTACATCGAGTAGCGATCCCAATATATTGATGCCTGTCGATAGCAGTTTCAGCCCTGCTATTGGTATTAACGCGATTAAACTCGGCGCACGCTTACTCAATGGCAAACCAGAGTTTGCGCTAACTGCTCACGGTGTCACCATGGGCAGCGATGTACACGCGCTGATGGATTTATCCAGTCCGAATTCCGCTCTCGACGCACTAAGCACAGCAGTAAACTCCGCATTGTCTGCCGCTCTCAGCGCACTGGGTAGACCAGGTGAAATCACCAGTATGTTGATCGGGCTTAACCCGCCGACCGGTATTAGTGGCATTTCTGCACAAGCCATAGTCAATAATCCGCTTAATGCGGTTCGCGACTATTGGAATGCCTTACGCGCTGATTCAAATGCGATGCGTAGCGTTCTGCTTGCGCTACAGGAATTATTTACCGGCAATGACAGTGATGCTGTTACAGGCTCAGGGAGTGACATCGACCCCTGGCGGGTCGATTTTAATGGCATTCAACTACTTGTTCGCAGTATAGGAGATGAGTTGTTATTTGATTTCGGGGCTGAATTTTCAACTCCGATATTCGATGATTTTGCAGCCAGTGCGACCATTCATGCCCGCCTTCTACGTTGCAACCTGGTACAAACCAGCGCAGAGTTTTTCAATAGTTTTTCCGCTTGCGTTGAATTCAAGAAAGCAGATGACAGTACCGCGCGATTTGATTTAGGCCCCGCCGATTTATTACTCAAATCCTTCGGCGTGGAGGCTGCCTGGTCGCCGCGTGATGGCTTTGCGTTTTATCTGAAATCCAGCGAGCTTGCCCTAGAAATCGACGCAATATCTGATGAAGGCGGCACCGCAAATTTTGAAATCCCCTTACCGAAATTCAAAAAAGACGGCTCTGTCGACTTTACTCCAGATTGGGAACAACTCGAAAGCATCGTTGCTATTTTACTTTCGCGTATCAATTCTCCGATCATTGAGGTGATGTTGGATCTGAGTGGTTGGCGTGGCCTCGGCGCACACCTGAAGCTTGAGGGACTGGTGAGTGACCCGAAGGCAGCGCTCCTCGAATGGCTTGGTGAACTCGTTATCGACTGCGCCAACATACGCACCGCTTTGCAACCGGTTGCCTATATTCTTAATGGTTTTCGCGATGCCGAACCTTCCGGTTACGGACACCAACGCGCACCCTATCGTTGCGCGATAGCCGCAGAGCCTTCCGCGCCGGCAGTCGTTGCGTGGTTTGATCCCGGTTGTCCGCTAGCGCTAAATCGTTATCAGACCTTACCCGGTCGATTCGATGTTTATGATAATTTCGAAACACAAGTTCTAGTCGACGCATTACACGATGCCAGTAGCGCACTACCCGATTTGGCCGATCTGCTTACCGGCCGCAATCAATTGGCCGAGGGGTTTAGCGTCCTGATAGAACGTTTTGCTGGTACTGATGGCATAGTCGGACGGCCGGTATCGTTACCAGAAAATGTCGACGGCGTGAGCATACAGGGATTTGGTTATTCTGCCTTGATCGCACGTGGCGCAACAAAACAGATACTCGCTGACATATTCCCTAGCAAGCCGAATGCGGTGTTGTTTGTCGGTTGCGAGGACGTGTGGGCGAGTTGTTTTGGCGCCGAAGTCAACAGCTTTGATTTGCGAACTGCATCGACACGAACACCGATTTCCAGTAGTGCAAACGACATTTGGTCATTAGCGCTACCTACGCCAACACAAGCAGCGATTGCGCGCCCGGATTTAGGTGGTATCGCTGAACAAGCGCAACGTATCAATCGATTATTACAAGGCAGAAGTGCACCGATTACCGTAGTTGCCTACGGTGCAGCTGGCGCCGCCGCCATCAAGGCTGCGCAAACCAACGCACAAATCGAACATGTCGCTACCGTAGGCGCGCCCTGGGGTGCAGTCTCAGTTGATACTTTTTCCACTGGGCTCAGTGGCGACGCGCTACGTTTCTTGTCACGCATTCCTATCGAAGAAGAAGCCGACCCTGACCAGGAGTGGTATGCAAACGAGGCCGTTGAATATTTGCATCTGTTCCACCTGATTGATCGCGCCTTGGCCTCGGTAGGTGATTCCGAGACTTTATTCGACACGATACCCGATGCCTCCGCGCTCGCATTACGTAGTGGACTCAAGGTGACGGCAGCGTTTGGCAATTTGTCGTCACAGCAATTGAATTCGGCGCTCGCAGAGCTGGTACGTGAGGCGATTAACTATGCCTATGCCGACTTGGACAGTGAATCTGCAATCGAACAAGAGAAACTTTATTTAGGTCTGGATATCCCGGTCAACAATCTGAACCTGGGTGGGATACTTGTCGGTGCAGGCGCGACATTAGAGCTTGTTTCGTTTGATCGAGGCACGGGTGGTGACAGTTTCGCCATTCATAATCAACAGCAATTGCATTTGCGATTGAATTTTGGTGTTCACGATGGCTGGCTCATCGGCGGCCCCGGTTCTGACAGCCCAATTGAAGCACGTTGGATGTCTGTTGACGTGAAGATTCCGATCAACGACCCAACGCGCAGCGGCAGTACGGAAATCATTTTTCACGAAGCCAATTGTGTTGGCGTCAAACGTGATCGATGGATTGTATCACTCGACGCCCTCGCCATCGGTGCAACTGTTGTCGATCCGGCCAGCCACATGATTATGGCTGATATTGTTAGCCGTATTGGCAGCGTTTCTCCTGAATTCACTTCCTTGTTTGCCTGTTTAGGTTTAGTCCGCGATGGCGGTTTCGACGCTCAAGGAATTGATCGTCTCGTATTTGATACAGAGCAAACCCTGCGCGCCGCATTAAGCGCCAAGGCCTCTGACATGGCCGGTATCCTGCGTAGCCTTTACGGCTTCAGTGGCAACGGTACATCACTCGCCTGGAGTATCGACGCGGCAACGATATCCGTCGACCTGGCGACGCGCACGCTTGGCGTCGACATATTGCACGAAAGTACTGGATTTCCGCCGTTTGGCCTGAGCGTCGCACTTAGCCAGACAGGTTTGCGTATGAGCGGCGCCGTGGGTTTTGTCGACACGACGCGAGGAGGAATTCAGTTACGTGGTGTTATCGAATCCGCGACACCTAGCGATGCAGAATTGTACGTCGATTGGAAATTGCCCGGACAATCTCCCGTCGATTCTATCGACGTTTTTGATCCGGCGCACACAGATAGATTAAGTAAACTGGTTGCTTCATTTGTTCCGGCGACACTCATTAGCACTGTGATCGACGTATTGCGTGGCCGCGTTCAAGCCTCGTCTGCCCAAGCAATTGACCAAGTTCTACAGAGTTTGCAATTGCTCAAAGATGCTGACGAATTCGGCTATCGTGGCATCTACACGCCGTGGGCGTTGTTCATGGATCCGGGTGCGTGGTTACGTTTTGGCGCGGCGCCCTGGCAATCTGATCCATTCGGACAAACCATCGCCGTCATGGATAAGCTACTACCGATTATCGTTCCCGGTCATAGCGGAACGGGGTGGCCACTATCAGACGATGTCGCCATTACCTATTCCGTTATCAGCGGACAATTGCGTTTAGGTCTTGCCGTTAATATTCATCACAATCTAGGCGACATACCACTTGATGCCAGTATTATCGGTGGTATCGCGATTTCCCAATCGGGAAATGCGCTTACTGTTTTACCCGCAGCCAATGCATCGGTGCAATTCAACGGCAACGGTTTGGCCGTCGCGATAACGCCGGATGTACGTGTCGATATCCTGCGTCCGTTGACCAGTCCATTGCAAATTTATCCCAATAGTCCCGGCGTTGGCGCGCTCATAGGCGCAGGACTGCAAATGGCATTGCCACCCGTGCTCAATGCGCTCGCGGCTCAACGCAGCAATGCGTCAGTCGATCAGATTTTGCGTGATACTGGACAAGTCGTTTTTGATTTGGGTGGAGCGCTTGATTTGCTCGAAGCGGGTCAGTTTTCATCGGCAAGAATCACCAACT
Organism: Gammaproteobacteria bacterium; assembly: GCA_029881255.1. Taxonomy (NCBI): domain Bacteria; kingdom Pseudomonadati; phylum Pseudomonadota; class Gammaproteobacteria; species Gammaproteobacteria bacterium. The sequence continues at coordinate 67,982 of JAOUMY010000003.1, forward strand.
TTGCCAACAATCCTGCCGCAGCTTTCCTTGATCGAATACCGCAATTAACTACCGCGACACTCACGCGACTGGCACAAATGTTAAACAGTCCTTCGCTGGCTGTGGCGGTAAGTTCCCCTGCGCCAGGAAAAACCAAACTCGACTTCGGTTCTCCGTCTGTTTTTAGCATGACGATGGACAACACCGTACCCAGTACTCCGGCCGTAGTTCTCAGTGCCCAGTTCCAGTTTCCGCAAGCAGGCACCATACGTGTCAATCAAATCCGTCTCAATCAATACGGAATGCAGGCCGAGATTCGTTATATTGGTGAGAATTTTAATATCGGCAACGCCGTCATGTTACGGCCGGTCATACATTGCCGCGCAGGAATAACTGCCGGCAGTTTCTCGCGTTTATTCGGAATTGGCCTGGAGTTAGATAGCACCGGTCAATGTATCGAATTTCGGTGGAACTTAGATGCAAGCCCTCCCTATTTGGCAATAGTCGATAGCGAGGGAGTTGAAACCGCTTCTAGTGATACTGATCTAGCCATTGCGATTACCGCAAAACTACTTTCTCTGGCATCGAGTTTTGTTTTCCAGAAAGTCGCGCTTGTAGAAAACAGCGAGTGGCATACTCGTCTCAAAGGTGTTGTCTTACTTGATCAAAACGGATTGCCTGCACTCGATACCGCGCTATTTTCTGAATTCGTCAATATTGAAGATCCGCAACCGTTGCTCAACCGAATCTATCGATTGGCATTTAATCTCGCTGGACCTGACATCAAACTCTCATTTGGTGATAGTAATGAAGTCGTTGTCAGTTTGATTAAGAAAACTGACGGGCCCAATCAAAGCGTCGGTATTAATGTCAATCTCAATGGCAATCTTAACGTAGCCACCGGCGATCCCAATGTTGACCTCGAAGTACTTGCCGACTGGATAAAGAGTTCCGTCGCATCACAGCCAGGATTTTCCTTATATTTAATAAAAAAAGATGCCAGTGATCATTATTCCCTCGCGCCATCGTTTGCTTTGGCAGGACTAGGCGTGCGCGTTTCGAAAACGGCAGGCCCGCTTATCGATCTCGGAATCATGAGCATCAATGCGCTGGCAGTTCATGTGTATGGCGAACATACAGGCAGCGACTTTGGCGCAGGCGTTCATTTGCAACTCGACGGCTTAGCCCTCACCCCTTCCAGTGGTGGCGGCAATAACGCCGTTGCCGAAAACTTGCTAAGTGATGCAGCATCGTCATCTTCGCCCTCTGCGCGACCTTCGTTCAGCCCATCAATTGCCATTCAAAAAAATCCCGGACCCGGTGACGCAAAATTCAGTTTACGCGCTGGTGAGGGTAATGGCCCCTGGTGGCTGGTCATTCAACGCCAACTCGGTCCAGTCTATATCGAACAGTTTGGACTAAAGGTCGATGAAGACGAGCAAAACATCAACGCTATTACCATGTTGTTTGACGCGCGCGTCGATATGTTCGGCATGAGCGCCGCTGTCGACCAACTTAGTCTGACCTGGCATCGCGGCGGCGACTTTTTTGACGTCAGCAGTTGGTCCGCAGACTTGGCCGGATTTGCAGTCGCCGGTGATTTTTCTGGCCTGTCTCTGTCTGGCGGCATGTTAAAAACCAATGACGACGGTGTCATTAGTTATGTTGGGATGTTGACTGGCCGTTTTGCCACCTACGGTCTGTCGGTGTTTGGCGGATACACCGCTAACATCATGCCGCCAGATCCTTCGAATCCTTCACCCCCGAAACCTTCGCCTTCGTTCTTTGTCTTTGGTGCGATTGTCGGACCTATCGGCGGACCACCCGCGTTTTTCCTCACCGGACTTGGCGGCGGACTAGGCATCCAACGCAAAATCAGAATGCCTGATGATTTCTCTCAATTCGCCACCTATCCGTTTATTGAAGCCCTCGATCCCAATGCCTCAAGTGCTGGCGATCCGATGGAAAAGTTGCGCAGACTAAATACATACTTTGGCGCAGAACCAGGTAACTTTTGGTTTGCTGCCGGCATCAGTTTTACATGCTTCTCCTTGGTTGATGGCATAGCCGTTTTGTCCGTGTCCTTTGGCAAAGGACTCGACATTAATCTGCTAGGACTGGCGCGCATGGCCTTGCCTCGCCCGCAAGCACCACTGGTATCGATTGAATTAGGATTAATCGCGCGATTTTCAACATCGGAAGGTTTGTTTCTGATTCAGGCGCAACTCACCGATAACTCCTGGTTACTCTATCCCGAAGTACGTCTCACTGGTGGGTTTGCCTTTGCTACTTGGTGGAAAGGTAAAAACGCTGGACAGTTTGTAATGACGCTCGGCGGCTATCACCCGAGTTTTTCCCGCGAAGGCTATCCGATCGTGCCGCGATTAGGACTGGTGTGGAAGCTGGGCGACGCTATTGTCATCAAGGGCGGAACGTATTTCGCCTTAACCTCAGAAGCCTTGATGGCAGGATTGGATATCGAAGTCAGCGTTGATTTCGGCTTTGTGTGGGCGAGAATTTCGTTCGGGGCTCACGCAATTATTTATTTCGACCCGTTCTACTTAATTGCCAATGCCTATGCGAGAATCTCAGCAGGTATCAAGATTGATACCTTCTTCGGCACCATAAGCCTGAGCTTCTCACTCGGTGCATCCATCGAAGTTGAAGGTCCGGATTTTCACGGCAAGGCTAGACTCGAACTCGGACCGGTCGATGTTACCGTACCCTTCGGCAATCAAAATACCGCCAAACATCCCACCATTAGCTGGGATGAATTCGTCGCAAAATATCTTGAACGCGGCGTGCACGGTGGTGCGCGAAGCGTCACCGGTATTACCGGTAAAGGCAGTTTACCCGCGGCTACCGATGGCAAGCGCGATGCACCATCGAGCGACGGATCAGAAGATCGTCCATATGAAGTTTTTGCAGAATTTGAATTAAGCATCGTATCGACCATCCCCATCAAGAAGACACAGATACACTTTGTCGGCGTGCACGACATGACTATCAAAACCTCTGATGGCACGGCAACGACAATCAATTTGGCGCCAGTGGGTACCAGCAATTTCATTTCGGTATTCGAACTCGCCTTGTACAAAAAAGACAATGCGGGCAACTGGCCTAATATTGATTCTCTTCACTCGAACTCCAGTTCAAAGTTGGCCAAGTTGGCAGCAGGATTTGCACAGGAAAGCGAAAGTCATAAAGGCGCCAGCTATGGCTACGAGGCATTCCCCATCGGCGCATGGGGCGAATCAAAAGATCCGGAACAACCTTCCAAGGCATTACCAAAAGGCGATGTTATTTTTGCGCCGAATCGCTACAAATTAGTAGCGGAAGCTGACCCGCAAAATATCACCGGGCCTCCTATCAATAACAATCGCGTCGAGGCAGAACGCCGTCACTTACCGTTATTGGCAACCGGTCCGATGCGCGCCACGATAATCAACTCTGCCAATAGTTTTGGTTTGCCTAGCATTCCTTCGCAAACCGAGGCGCTAATGAACCTGGCGCAACAAACCTTGTTTAGTGATCTCGGCCCTATTGCCGTCGATGGTTTTATTGGCAATAGTCAACGTAGCGCAACAGCAAAAGCATCCTACGTTGGTTCTCGTACTGCACCACCTATGTTCGGAACATTAACCGAAGGAATGTTGGAAGCCAATGACGTCAACGCTTCTTCAGCATTAATGCAGGCTGCGCCCGCCGTCGTGGGCCGTACACCGCGCGCGCCTTTTGTCGCTACCGTCATGACCAGTGGTACAGGCGTTGAATTAAGACCTAAAGGCACTAGCGTGAGTAACCAACGAATCAAACGTCGTGCAGCGCCGAGTATTGATTCGGTGAAAGGTCGTTTAGGACGTAGTCTGCCGATCAGCATGAAATTCACGGCGGCACCCGCATTTGTCAATGACCTGACCGTAATTACACAAGGTGCAATTCCCAAAACCCATATGGCGGGTGTCGCCCGTTCCTATCGCGGTGGACATGTCGGCACGGCATTTGGGGGGTCGATAGTCAGCGGTCTGTCATCACCCCTATCGAATAGAGCCAAAACTCACCGTCATCAGCCACAAGGTTTTGAACCGGGCAGTCGTCTGCGTCCCGGCGACGTTGTGGTGTTGAATTCTCCCGATGCTGCGATTGATGTACACGAAAACCGACCCAGTCTCCGCGTCGATGGAACTGCACGCGTGGTGGTATTAGACAGCAGCGGGTTTGCTCAACAAGATGTTGTTGTCAGTAATGACAAGCTGGACATTTGCAAAGGCGCAGCCTTGATCGCAATTCAAGCCGATGGCACCGTCGATGATATTGTTGAAAATCACGGCATAAATATTATCGGATGGCATGATCAGTCGCGTGTCGCTCGTCTCGGTCAACGTTCAGCATTGGGTGCAGCCTGCGTGATTAATACCCAGGGGCAAGGAATTCGCGAACCCTTAGGCTGGAACACTGCGGGCGATATCGTGCGTAATGCGGCGGTTGTTTCAACACGTTTTGATCATCAAGTCAAAACGATAGGCCTGGTACTACGCCAGACACAACTAAAAAATCTACTGGATACTGACGTGGATATCATCAATGCCACGTCCAATCACACCCTTGATCAACCAACCGTGATTCAAATCGGTGGTCGAAGCATCGTGCTATTCGAGGTCCAGGCCAAAGACCAATCACCGATCATCATTCGCGTCAATGAAGGTGGTACGCGTCAAATCGCCGGTGTTATCGCCTCGCAAAGCGCGATGAATGACGTCGCCGATCTGATTGCTGATCGTGGTTTGCTCTCGTGCGTCGCCAGACTCCGTGCCGCAAAAGGTTCTGGTTGTACATTACATTGGCAGCAAGCGGAAATTTCTTCAAGCCAGCCCACACCGGGACAAGTATCGATTCAAAAAGATGAAGTGGTGTTCAGCGGCAATATTGCAGCACCGAATGTTTTCAAAGACACCAATGTGACTAGCGACGAAGAGGAAACTACAGAATGATGAGAGTTCCTCATAGCATGGGAGTTTAAGGTATGGCAGTAGGCAAAGGACAATTTCAACTATATGGCAGCATCGAGCCCGACTTAAAAGCCGGTGATTGGAAATTCGTCGCCGATACAAAACTCACTGCAAATAAAGATGGACAAGCGCTCGGCAACAACGACTTAAAAGTTGATCGATCGGAGATTCATATACGCGTGCGCTCGCCGCGTTACTTACTCCCACCCGATCAAGTCCTTTCGACTTTTCCACCCGCGAATTCAAGCGGCAGTTACGGTAGTCGACTACCTCAAGTGGTGATTAAACGTCGTACCTTACCGTGGGAACGCCAAATCGACGGTCAGCCTGAACGTGTGCCATGGTTGGCCCTGGTACTCATCGCGCAAGAAGAAGCGATACTGGAAACAGGCATTAGCGTCGACCAGTGTGTTACATCGGGTGTTACGCTCCCCGGTGTAAAGGACGTGGAAAAAGGCAATTGCCTGGTGATTCGAAAATCGATGATCGACAAGATTTTTCCTACTCAGGAAGACGTTGAGTTATTAGTTCACGCCCGTGAAGTCGACATCAATGATACAGAACTGATGATGGGCGACGACGATGGCTTTCTATCGGTGGTGGTATGCAATCGTTTACCCTTGCCAGGTCGCGATGATGAGGGCAACGAAGTACCGGTCAAATATCTTGCCTGCCTGATCAATCTCGAAGGGCAGTTTGATGCATTACTGGAAAAGTCACCGCCCTATTTGGCCTATACTACGTTTGTTTCGAAGGCTACCAATTACATAAAGTCGCTTGCCCAAAGTGATCACCAAGCGATGTCGACTACCATCAAAACACATTTTGACGGCGTCAGTTCAGGCACTGGCAGTCTTGACGCACCGTCGCCCCTGGCAGGCGCAGACTCAGGCTCAACTGCATACTCAATCTCTACCGGCGCCAACACCATCGGCGTGCAATCAAATCCGGTTAAATCGCATTGGGGTAAGAAAAAGGATAAACCATCGGACTCGATGAGTGTTCAACTGAAAATGGCAAAAGATTTTGCTTACGCCGATATTCCGAACTTTCTGTTAGACAAAACCTACCGATTTCCCGTGCTACTGCACTGGAGTTTTACCTCGTCAGGTTCCACGACATTTCGTTATCTTATGCAGCATTTGGATTCACGCTTACTCGGTGATACGGGCACGCACAGCAAACCCCTCGATGGCCGTTTACCGCTAGAGGTTGTCGAAACCGGACATCTTGGATTAAATCACAAAACCCGCGAGGGAGACGAAGTCCGTTCGTGGTATCGCGGTCCTCTGGTACCACATCCAACAAAATCATCCGTAGCGGATCGACTACCCTTAGCCCATAGCTCTGATCAGTTGCGCATCGTTGTGCCGGATGGTCGCGAAGATTTGTCTCTGGCGTCGGCGTTTGAAATCGGACGACTCCTCACACTGTCGCAACCGTCGATCATTAATTCCTTGTTGCGTTGGCGGCAACGTCACTATCACGCTGCACGGCTGCGTTCGATTTTGGATAGTCGGTTGGAAAACTGGCGCGAACTTCTCGGCGAGGACATTCGTGAAGAAACGCTCAAACATTTGGGGCCAATTGTCGGGCGATTTTTTGCCAAAGCCATCGTTACTCAACCGGAAAAATTTGTTGGCAATCCACGGGTCACCATATCACCCGGGCGTCCCATGCCATTCGATGGCATGGCCACGGATATACTCGGTCGCGGATTAGGAATAGATACGCATTTATTGCGCGGCGATATTGGTCGCATACTCGATAACATTCGCGATCTCGAAACACCGACGATGAATTTCGAATTGAACGACATCGGTCGCGTCAACTTTCGCGAAAATCTTCAAGCCAGTCTCAACAACCAAAAAGTCGATATCGTGTCCAACACATTAAATTCGATTTTACAAAACAATGTACTCGTTGGTCCGAATGTCTCTGTTTTGGACATCAGTAAGAAAACCGTCAATTTCGATATATTGGATCGAATTTTGGCTGCTGAAAAAGATGAGGAAAACATCTAATGTATAAGCCGCAGGATATCTTGAATAATTTGGCCCCTGAGTTAGACGCGATAAAGAAGGCTTCGGCCGCAGAATTCAGAAAGTTCGAAGACACCGCGATGCCTGCCGAGTTACGTCAGTGGCTGGTTCGGCTACGACTTCTGGAAGGGGTTCCATTTGCCAATCTGGTTGCCGATAGTGAATTGCTTCCCCTCGAATCTATACGCTGGTTCTATATGGACAGACGTTGGACTGATGCCCTGGTGCAAGGTGCCTTAAGTGTTGGCACCGTCAATAGCGACGATCGTACTCAGCTCGAAACCCAGTACGCAGCTATACGTGCAGAACTGGACACCGAAGAACGCAACGTACGTCTGAATTCCGAGGCCAGTCGCAAATCCGGCGGCGCCGGTCCTATTAGCGGATTTTTATTGCGATCACGTGCAGTCGCTGGTTGGCCTGGACTGCACGTACGGGCGTTTTACGAAGAACCCGACGAAGGAGATGAGGGCGACTATAGCGACAATTTGCCGGAAGTGCAGTTGATTCGTTTAGAGCGTCTCGCGCCGGCAGTATTGTTGTGCCTATTTGACGGCGTGCCGAAAGTGGTACACATCGAAGAGCCTCGTCAGGGAATTCAATTCGGTGTGTTGCAGAAAGATGTTGGCAACACGCGGCGCGCTGTCATCCGACCACGCGACGTCAATACCAGTGAATACATCGACAAATTGGGAGGGCAAGACAAAACCGTACACTTTCGTCCCGGCGGTTCTGGCGTAATCGATATTCGTCAGTTGGAAAAAGATTTGGCTGCGGTCACGGGTGGTGATACCGGGGCCGGTGATGAATTGAATAGTGGCGAATACGCATTACAGTGTTTGCGTTTCCCCTATCGACAAGTTTTTGGAGCGATTGCAAAACCAACGTTGGATTCCGTATTTAAGGCGACAGTGAACTACTCCCAATTGGTTTCCGGCGTGAAAAAGGGAGTGCAGTGATATGGCGAGCAAAAGTGGCAATATCGTCAGCGATCGCGATTTACTGAAAAAATCAACGCTCGACAACGCGATCTATTCCGAGAGATGGGCCTGGCTTGTTCGTGCCAGCACCGATATTGGTTCAATCACCACGTGGGATCCCAATTTATTGCGTGATAAACGCATACTGGTACCGATTGATGTTCAGGCATATTTCTCAAACGAAACCGAGCTGCTAACGCCGGTGACCGGTGGTCCAAATGATCCCGCGCCATTTTCGGAAGGCAGCGTCGCTTCTTACGGCGTACATCTGCACTGGGCCATGCCGGATGCTTTGTTACGCGGTCAACACGAAGAGCATGGCGATGCCCTGGTGTTACCCAAGCTACCCGATCGGTGGGTGGTGTTACGGCTGTTATTCCCCAACGGACACGATCGCCCGATGGTTCGTGGTTGGGTGATCGACGCCAAAACCAAAGCACTGAGCGCGCTCAAGGATTTCAACGGTAGCTTTAACGTGCCAACGGATGCGCAGACGTTCGACCCACTCAATGGTGGTATCGGTGGTTCATTATTGTGGACAGCATCGTATCATGCGAGTGCCGGACGTTTTGGTTTTCATGATCCGCTCGACGATATCAACATTCTAAAGAATACCGCCAAGAAAGGTTTTCATAACGACATCGCTACCTATCTGGTCTGTGGTTGGAATAGTACACATGCCGAAGATCCTCTCAATGCCACTGGCAAAGGGGAATTGTTCGATCTGCTGCAGGAGTTGCGTTGGTTTGTCGATCCCGAGCAAGACGAGGATGTTTCTCAACCATTGTTGTCGACGCTAGCGATGTTGCAGAGTTCGGGATATTTTCAATTTTTCAAGGACGTTGGCGAAACCGAAATACATACGCAGAAAGATGTTCAAAAATACAAACACGCCGACATTATTCCTGAATCATCGCTAGCGGTGAGCAATCCCGGACGCGTCATTATTAAACAACGCCCGCCGCGTTTTTCATCGATGTTACATGGCATGGTCACGGGCGTTCCAATTAACGCAGCCAGTCCGATGTATGATGAGCGGCCTAACAGCAGCTCGTTGTCTTTAGCCATTGGATTCGACACTGACGATGTCGTCACGGCCTTGGGTGCCAGCACCTTGGGAACATCAATCAGTGATCGACAAACCGCTGAGACGATTGCCGCTGCATTTACCAGCGATCTAATGGATCGCTTAGGTGAACCCGATGGTTTACGAGACATCGCGGAAAAAGAACATTCCGATATGTTCTGGTCTTCGCCAGGAAAACCATTGCCACTTGATCGTGAAGATGTCTTGCGTGTTGAAGATTCCGCCAAGGCCAATCCCGTATCAATTGGTCGCAAGGCTCGCTCTATCGCCTCAGTGAAATTTAGTAAAACGAAAGGACGCCAGGGAAAATTCGGCACCAAAGGTGACCAGCTCGGTTTGCGTGTCGACGGTCGACTCGGAAGCTCACGGCCGCTTAATGACTGGTTGCAAGACACGACCAAGAACCCGGGAGAATCACGCAGTGTCAGACGACCTGCCCCACGCCTTTTTAGACCTCAGGCGCCGGTTGTTGCGATAAAAGGTTGCAAACCCAGCTTACGTCATCACCATGATGGTAGTTACGACGATCACAATCGCTTGCGTTGTCGGTATCCCAGCGAAGTCATAAAATGTATCGACAGCGTCGTTGACGGAGTCGATCTGGTACCGTCGCTAAATTCCGGCGCAGTACCCAACGAAGTTCTTTTATTAGCCCGCGAAGCGGCGATCTTAACACCCTACGCCGCGAGTTGGCTGGCAAAAGCCGTGAGCAAGAATTCGACATATGAGCTGCAATTTAGCAATCGTATTCAAGCCGAAATGCTGAGAATGTATTCATTGGATGGTCGCTATGACGGCACCGGTGAATTCAATTTTCGGACCTCACCGATGTCCATACAAGGCGATGCCACACGTGCGCATAATGGAAACTTTTGGGAGGGAGAATCCTTCTACGACAGCTCGGTGGCGAGACAGTTATTAGCCGAGTTGTCACGTATGGCCTATCTAAAGGGTACACCACCCAGTCCTATTGGCATTACCGCATGGCGTCAGCCGTGGGTGCCGTTATGGTTGGAGTGGCGTGTACAGATCACTGGCTGGGACAACCTGGACCGCTGGACGCTCGAGGATTTGGATTTCAAATTGCTGGAAGACAGCGGCGCGAACAAGATTTTTCAATTCGATGGACGCAGCCCGATTAACCGCGGTTTGAGTACTGCGCTACACAGCAGTATCCAACGCTGGATCACCGCAGAGCAGGAACGTGACGCCACCGAAGCCACGCTCGGCGATAGTGATAAAGCTGCACTGGAAGATCTTGCGGACTTTCTCGCCCCGTTGGATTTGGTGTCGACGTCCCTCGACGGAATTCGCGAGCAGTTATTGGGATTGCTTTATCAAGGTGGTATCCACACCGCAAAAGAAGAAGAACATAAACCCACAGCGCACGCATTGCCTGTCCCATTATTCGGCGGCAAATTGAAGCTACTCAATTTGCGTCTTGTCGATGCCTTTGGCCGAACACAAACTATTGCGTTAAACAAAGTGGAAACAACCACGGCATTAGAAGTGCCAGGTGAAGACGCCTGCATCCGCATGCATCCGCGGATACAAAATGGCGCTCGCTGGCTCTTTCGACTCGTCAGTCCGTCGTGGCCACTCAATGCCGATGCAGCCAACGCCCCCGAAGCCTTTGTCAACCAGATCGAGCCTAAATTCGCCATCAATCCGGTCGCCGGTTTTTTGTTACCAGATCACATCGATGAGGCTCTGGAGTTTTTTGATGTTGATGGCAATGCGCTTGGTCAACTAAGTCATCATGAAATTTCCGGTGCCGTGCGATGGGAACCCGCGCCAGGGAGAGCTGTTCCTCCAACAGCGGGACCGTCAGAAGAAATTCCAGATTCGGCGATGGCATTGGGACTATTGGCAGAAGGCGTGGTGCGTAGTGACGTGCGTAATCGCGCCACGAGTCAACCCGATCGGGACTCGGCCTTGAGCGCGTTGTTACGAACAATTGATACCGCTCTGTGGACAATAGACACCTACAGCTCATTAGGTACCAGTGCAGTCGCCGGACTGGTTGGCCGACCGATCGCTGTAGTCAAGGCGACGCTGCGTCTGGATATACCCGACGATATTGATAGCGTCAAAATCACCCACATCGGTGGCGCAGACGCGCGGCGCGAATCATTTGAGTCCTTGCGAGATCAATATTTTCCTGTGCGTTTCGGAGATCTTCATCGCAGTGACGATTCGCTACTCGGTTTTTATGTCAACGAAAACTACGATGAGTTCTATCTCGTCGACAAAGTGCTCGCTGAGTATGCAAAAGATTCGGGACGCTGTCGCGGACATCTCGGTCCTTTGGGAAGTACTCAGACACCCGAAACAGTGAAGCTCACCCACCCGTTGCTGAAAAAAGATGACACGATTTATGTGCGTCCCGGGCAAGTGATTCGACTCACCCTACTGATGTTGCCTGCTGGACGGGTGCATCTGACATCTGGCGTGTTGCCTAAGAAATCATTGTCATTGAACGACGCCTGGATCACTAAAGGATTAACACGGGTGATTCCATCCGTACGCGTCGGCCCTGTACTGGTAGATCCCGAGGAAATTCGTTTGCCGAAAGTGAATTTGCTCGGCGAGAAGCAACAGTTTACGCGTCGCACCGGACCGCTTACGTGGCGTGATGATCCGATTGTCTCTGCAACTGACGCCGCCTTGTTACCGACCCTTCCCCATGAGATTCAAGAAGGATGGATTCGCATTATTGAGGGAGAATAATGATGAGCGAAATGGAATATACGCCGGATTTAACACGCGAACAAACACAGATTCGAGAACAGCGCGCGGCACGCAAAGCAGCTCGAAAGAAAATGAATGCTGCACGTGAACTATACAATCAACAACGAATACCTAACCAGCCTCCCCAACTGCTACGCAATGCGCTCAGTGCCTATAAAAAAAATCGTCGGTTGTTAGCGCAAACCGACATAGGAGAGCCCGACAGTGAAACAGCGCGAACGCGTTCGATGTCAGCGCGTGCCTTCTCACAACCCGGCGCCGCCAACCGCAATCAAAATCGCTGGGTGCCTATCGGTCCCTCCGTAGTCATCAGCGGACAAGCCGATCGCCTGCCACGCGTGTCCGGTCGTGTTCGCGATATTGCAGTCAGTCCCAACGGTAAACGTGCCTATATCGCCACGGCGAAAGGTGGCGTTTGGTATACACGCAACGCAGGTCTGACATGGGATCCTATAGGCGCGTGGGCAAGCGATGAACGCAGTACGGGTGGCAATATTTCTACATTTTCCTGCGGATGCTTGCTCGTAAAATTTGATAACGATGTCAACAGTGAAAATGATTTTGTGATGGTAGGCACCGGTGAGCCTAGCTCAGGCTACACTACGGCTGGCTTTAGAGGTTTTCGAGGCATAGGCGTATTAGTATCAAACAACGCTGCTCTCGCCAATTTGCAAGACGATCCTTGGGAAGAAGACGCAGGTCTATTTGTATTCGAAGGCGAATCAATCATGCGTATGGTCCGCGTACCACACGCCTTGAGCGGAGCGAATGCAGGTGAACTAAACGACAAAGTCATCGCCGCCAGCTCGAAAGGATTGATACTGGGTAACCGTGTCGCTGGTGCTCTTTCCAATAGATACCAATGGGTGTCTATAAATTTACCCACGGCTGGTCTTGTTGCCCAGGCGCAACACATACAACACCATAGCTCTCCCGATCCTGGTTTTATCGTCACTGACGTCGCTTTTTGTGGCAATCGTTTATACATCGCTTTCTTTAGCCGCGGGCTGGCGATGTTAGATCCGAGTGAATTCGGAAACGATTTTACTACCGTAAACAATGCGCACTATCACTGGATACCTCACATGCGTTTAACGACGGGTAGCAGTGATCCTGCCGGCAGTATGATGGCCGGACGCATCAGTATCGCGGTCAACGGAACGCAAAACGCGGTGTATGCGCTGGGAGAAATTTGGCGTACGCCTGCAGCAAAAAACAAACACCGAACCCCTTATGTTTGGCGTGTCAATGACGCGCAAGCGGGTGCATCTGCGGGATTAACAGCAACGCCCCTGCGCGTTGCCAGTCCAGGACATTTTCCCAGTGCCAAGAGTTTGTGGGATGGTCAAATGAATTACGACCAATGCATACTTGTTCACAGCTACGAACCCGGTGGCGCACCAGGAACAAATGTCGATCGCGTGTATATCGGCGGATGTATTGGACAAACCAATTCAGGTGCCAACCTGCCGGGATTGACCGATTGGAATGGTTCGGTGTGGGCCTGGGATTTTAACGGTACCAATCTCGTCGCGATTCCCGATGTGTCTGCCACAGTGCCTGGCGGTTTTGGTGCTAACGTTTCTGGATTCATTGGCAATGGCATACACCCGGATATACACAAGATTGCAATCACTCAAAAAGCCGGCACACTACGACAAGACGTATGGGTGGGATGCGACGGCGGCGTGTTTGTATCAACGCGCAATGGTCAGGCAAATACCTTTACTTCGCGCAATACCGGGATTGCATCGATCGAATCAGGGTTTATCAGTTCACATCCAACTAACAGTCAGTTTATGTTAATGGGAACACAGGATAACGGTCGTCAAATTCGCGTAGGCGCTACTGTTTGGCAACTTCGCACAGGTATGGAAGGCGACGGTGGCGGCGTACTCATTCATCCGGTGTATTCTAATTTACACATAGGCCAGTACATTGAAGGCACCTGGGATGGTCGCCCAACGTCGCAATACCGAAGCCCTATTCGTACAACCAACACAGATGCTGAAAACAAGTTGTCAGAATTTTATTCTGGTATTGATGTTTTTCGTCGTCCAGGCACAAACAATACACGCGTCGCACTAGGCACTATTCGTGTCTGGATCGCAGACAATGTTGGTAACACACACAACACCAACTGGCGTGTGTTACCTGTAACACCGCCGGGAACGCCTTTACCTACTCGTTATGCACGCGCGCCAGATCGCGGTCCGGGTAACAACAATGCTCGCCGTTTCGGTGTACCCTTGGCTCCCGCAACAATTGACACCAGTACCAGTTTGCCACTGGGCGCTGTCGTAAGCGTTAAGTGGGTCAATGAACATCGTTTGGTTGCGGTCTATGTCGAGGGCATCGTGCTCTACGATGAAGATGCCTCAGGCAAATGGACGGCACGTATTCTATCGGATCGCGATGCTGCGGTTGCTGCCACCCCCACCGATGGCAGCGTCATTCCATGGACATTTAATTACGCCGACGTGGCAGTGGTACCGGGCAGCAATGATTTCTACGTAGTCGGTTCCGGTAACGTTAGCCCCAATCCGTTAAACCCAACACCCATGAACCGTTTGGATACGTGTTTCTATTACGCCGATGTAGGCAGCAAATTTTATCGCACAGGATTAGACCTTGAATTACTCGGTTTCATGGATAATCCCTACGATGACACGGATAGTCCGGTCGATCCGGCCTACTCGGTAGTCGTCGATACTGCCGCAGGTAATCCCGTATATGTCGGTACCTCTACCGGCGTGTGGAAAGGCACTAAGAGCATGATCACCGTGGGTAGTGGTGCCGACGCGCACGATGTTCCGCAATGGCAATGGGCGCTGTTTGATAACGGCTTACCCGAATCGGTTGCGCAAGACTTAAAGATTTGGACAGACCCAACACCTGGCGCCGCGACGCCAACGCGATTGCTGCGCGTCGCTTTGCAGTCACGGGGAATATGGGAAGTTAATCTGAGTGCAGAAGAACCCGTCAGAACATTTCTTCGTGTACATGCCCACGATGACAGACGGCAGTTTCCGACACCCTTGGCCGATCCACGCGCAAATCCCACTTCGACTACGCAAACCCCCTTGTCCGTTTTAAACAGTCCTGACATCGTGGTACGGCCAGCAACGCCGGTGACTCATGCGCCCAGTTTTATACCGGGGACTTCATTTGCGCACAGTCCATATCAACTGTGGACTTTTCAAACGGCATTGCGATGGATTTATCCGAGCGTCGTACCGAATGGAAAATGGTCTGACCAAATGAGCGACATCATCGCGCGTCTCACGCGAGAACATAACGCAGAGATAGCAGGCCCTCCTACCAACACCATCACTCAGGCCGTATGGAATTGGGTGATGGCGAATGCGAAAGATTCCAGCGCACAGCTCGCCGTATATCGACCGGCATGGCAAAACGAAGTCGTCGAAAACAATCCGGGCACCGAAGCGGATTTAATGGAAACAGTCATACCGCGTCGCGTAGTCGCCGGGGTGTGGCAAATCCATCGTGAACCGGTAATCGTCGATGTATTGTTGCATCACCGCGATACTAACCCCGTCAACGTCAATGAATCGGGCGTCGTGTTACTTTGGCGTAGTCATTCGGATCAAACCCACTTACTCAATGTCGATTGTCGCAGCGTGATCGATTTTGCCCGTGCCCAGTTTTCAGCGGGCGCACCCACGACGTTGACTCACTGGAACGTAGCGTTAAACGGCGGGAATGCATTACATCGTTTACCAGTCAAGCTCAGTGCTCGCATGCCTAGATCGGTCGAAGTCAGAATAGATTTAGGCACTGATGCGCCACCGAGCGATGCCGGCGGCGATGTCGCCAATCCTTCACCAACGGTAGATCAAGATTATGTGTTACTACTGGCGATAGGCGGTTCGCAAATCGATCAATTTAGTGCACCGACTAATTTACCTGCCGCCGGCAACGTGAGTGTGAATGACCTGGTACGTAATTGGCCACACGCCGCGGCACGATTGATACGCGTTGTTAATCGACCGCGCCAGGCTTTGTTCTAGATTTATACCAAAAGGAAAGTTTATGGAGTTCGATCTCTTTTCAATCGCAATACTTACTGTAGCCGTTCCTGCTGCGTTTGCCTTGTCGGCAGCTGCGGGTTTTGGTGGCTCGTTGATACTCGTCCCCGTATTAATGATGACGACGGGTGTCAAGGAAGGCGTCGCACTGTCTGCATTATTACTCGCAGCGAATAATCTGGTGAAAGCGTATGCCTATCGTAAAACACTGCCACTTAAATCCTCTGCCTTAATCGCGATAGCGGTGATGTTCGGCGCGGCACTGGGTGCACAGTTAATGATTGTTGCGCCTGAGTCCTGGGTGAAAGGCTTTGTCATTGTGATGTTTCTCGCTACCTTTGCCCTGGATTTTCTACCGTATGGTGTAACGCGCAAGAGTTGGGCGGGAATAATGGCCTTTACAGCGGGCGCCACTTCCGGATTTTCAGGCATGAGCGGACCGCTCAAAGGTGTGGCGATACGCAGCCTGGGACTGGATCGCCAGTATTTAGTCGGCGCAGCCGCAATGGTTTCCCTCGTCGGTGATGCAACCAAAGCAGCGGTGTTTAACAACGCAGGTTTGCTCAGTAAAGAAGCGTGGATACTCGCTGGCATTTTGCTCCCCGTCATGATTATTAGCACCTACGCTGGTCGATATATCAATCATTCCATAGGCGAAAAAGGTTTTATGGCCTTGTTTTGGACGGTCATATTGGGATATTCCGCGCGACTGGTATTGAACTGATGAGCCCACCCAAAAATTCCGATGTAGGGCACGAACATCACCATGTGAAGGAAGGTGAGCCGTGTGATTTGTGTAATGTCGAAAACAATGCTGACGAACAAGTCGAGAAACCGGATTTCGATCTGCAGGATAACAATGTGTCACCACAGCGAAAATCGCCAGGACCAGAAAAAAGTCGTTCGCGTAGTTTAGAAAAACCGCACAAGTCGACGACGCCGCCAAACAACCCAGACGAATAGACTTTATGACACGCATTATCAAACACCTGCGTTTAAATCAAAACGCGGTAGGAAACCAGGCCAGTACTATTTGCGAACCCAGTCTGGCTACATCGGGTAAACGAATCATTGTGTCTGGAAATTGGTTTTGCGCACGCAGTAGCAATATGGGCAAAAGCTGGAAATTCATTGATCCTTATGAAACCTTACCTCCAGCCCGTGGTGGCGTATGTTGTGATCAAATCGTCCACTACTCCAAGAAATGGCGCCTATGGTTTTGGTTAACACAATATCGCAAAACCAGTGAAGGCAACCTATTTCGCGTGGCGGTAAGCAATTCCGGCACACCAACATCGTGGACATGGTGGGACACCAAACCCACCGACATAAACGCCTCCTGGACGGATGTATGGTTTGACTATCCCGACATTTTAGAAACCGAAAATTATCTGTTGTTTTCTTTTAATATGTTTACGGTCAGCGGTGATGTATGGACTCGGGCGGTAGTGATTCGATTACCACTAAAAGATTTAAAAGCGCGAGCTAGCTTACCACGCCAAGCGTGGTCTACCACTCAATACGGTTCGCTGCGATTCGCGCGTGGCGAGGGTGATTCGGCTTACTTTGCTAGTCAGAGTAATCGGTCAACAGCCATTGTGATGTTCAAATGGGCGGACAATAGCACCAGCGTTACGCATAAAACGATCACCGTCAGCCCTTGGAAAGACGGACCATATGATTCACTCGGCCCGAATAACAAACCCTGGCTAAAACGCCTGGATGATCGAATCACCGCCGGATGGCGTGCAAGAGGCCTTATTGGATTTGCGTGGAGCGCCAGTGCCGATGACCACCATCCTCATCCATATATACGCTGCGTACGCATCAACGAACACGACGAAACCTTGCTCGACGAACCTGATCTGTGGAGCCTGGATCGGGCCTGGTCATATCCAGCGACCTGCCCGAACAAACGCGGCGATATTGGCATGACCGCATTTTGTGGCGGAGGAAACGATTTCGCCTGCCATGCGGTGGGTTGGCTCGATGAAAGTCTAAGTCAGTGGAAAATGAAAACAGTCAAGAAATCCACGCATGCACCACAAAACGGCGCGTGGGGTGACTATTTGGATATTCAGCCTGATCCCTCACGCAAAACATATTGGGTAGCAAGTGGATTTGTCCTGGATGGCGGAAGCAGCCGCGCACAAATAGAACCGGGCGTAGTGTATTTTGCTCCCTAAAGATTTTCGTCTTTCGGCGGCAATTGTTTTCTAATCTCTTTGGCCTGTGTCAACAAACGCGGAGCAGTCACCAACACACTCAACAAAATCACTAGCATGGCAGACACCGAAAACCACATCACGGGTAGCGCAATAAATAACAGTACCAATCCGATGAGAAGTGTTATAAAGACGGCTAACACTCCACCCACCAAACGGGCGAATGGATTCGTCACCTCGCGGTTGTTTACGACAATTTTGATGCCCATTGTTTACTCGCAGATGTTTAGCTGAAACTACTAATTAGTAATATAAGAATAGCTGTTTTAAAGGGCAAAGAACAAGGAACTCAAACAGTGACGCTACAAATATTTTTTCTCACTCAACATTCAATAGAGGTCGCATAGCGCCACTGAAGGCGAAGAATGTTGGAAGCTCATGTATTTTGAACAACTGAATAGAGCTAAACTCTCTCTAGAGGCAGGAATGGCTCGTCAGGTAGTTCTACATTTATGGAATCACCTGCTTTGATGACACCGCCCTGTTTTACTATCCCCATGATTCCCGCTTTTCTGATCAGATTGCCATTTTCATCCCTATCCAGGACAGCGGCAGTTAAACCCTTTTGATAATTATCTAGCTGCGCGCATGGATTTCTCAATCCTGTCACTTCTATCACTGCGCCACCAATCTTTAACTTTGTATTTCGCGGCAAAGAGAGAAGATCAATATCTTTTGTTGTAATGTTTTCACCCATGGTTGCCGGGTTAACTTTAAAACCTTTCGCTCTAAGTTCCTCGATAAGTTCATAATGAATCAAATGCACCTGTCTCAGGTTTGGCTGACTAGGATCTTTCTCGACTCTGGATCTGTGTTTTACAGTACTTCCGCTGTGAGCATCGCCTTCAACTCCCTGGCCTTTAATTAAGTTAATAGACGAGCATACATTTTTGGAGAAATTATGTGTATCTTTCTTGCTTACTGAATAAACTATTCCCATTTTCCTGCTCCATTACATAGGCAAGCGCCTGGATGAGAGGCCCGTTTGAAACTCAATGGAAAACCTGTCCGCCAAAATGCGCTTGCTATGTAAAATAGAATTTATTGCTTTTGTAAAATGATGTTTTTAGCATTTAAAAGATAAATTTAACGATGGTCGATATATTCGCCAACATTAAGCTTGTAGTGCAGACTTAAGCCTATGCCACGCCCCACCACAAGTGGATTTAACACCAAAATCAAAAGCCGGATATACCTCATTCGCCCAGGGATCACATATTACTGTCTCGGGGTTCCAGTTTTGTATATCAAGTGTTGATGAAACTGTACCGGGGTTTCCGCCCGCCTTTCGACCAATTACGACAAACACATGGTCACCATCACATACACCAACTCCACCGCCTCCTTGCCGCTGGCTTGCCAACGTCATATATTCGATAGGCGTTGCCCCGAGTGTAAGTCTCAAATACTCAAAGGCTAAGGCTGCTTGTTCTCCGCAATTACCACATCGACTATCACTGGCATCTTTGGCTAGTAAACGAACTAATTCTCCCCATGTGGTAGCCGTACGGGCAGCTGACTGTTTGCGCATCCGTTTAACGCTGTCATTAGACCAATTACTAGTGCGTTCCATATCATCATGTCTATTTGAAGCCCCTATAACACACGTGTACTTTACATGACGTAACGCATTATTAGCCCAGTGTAAGTTGGTTTCATATTCCTGTTTATTCATTGATGTTTCCTCCATGAAAGGTGTCTTGTGTTGGCGCAACTACGGATCTTTACCTTGTGTGATAAAGGTTTAATTTCCGAAGCTACTTCATACATAATTACAACAATATTTGAAGTTGTAGATATGAATTAGGTCACACAATGTCGCAACTCACCGGCGTATAGCAGCGAAGAGAGGCTTGTGGCATTTCTTTCAAACGAGTGGCCCAATAATGTATCCGGGTAAATGTTCTTTGATAGGCATAGTCAGCTATGTTTTTCTACCCAGCTCTTTGTTGCGATATAAGCACCATTTCCACGGGCGCTTATCATACTTCTGCTGACTCAGCACATTGTTTGAGACATTTTGAAAACTCATCAAATGATGGTTGCAAATCCGGTATTGAACGAGTGATTAAAGGCGCCAATAAACCAGAAAAGTTTTCACTCATTGAAAATATGGTGGCATTATTTTCAGCACTGGTTATCGTATAAGTACGTTTCCCAGTAAATAGACCCAGAGGCATACCGCCACTCCAAACCATCGATTTATTTGGAGTGAAATCAGAGACCGTAAGCGGAAATGCTCTGTCAGGCATTGCCTTTGCGCGAACAGTCACTTTGCTACCTGGCGAGACTGAACCCGCAACATTTTCAATCGTTGTATTCCATTGGTGCCAGTCAGAAATATTAGTGAGAATCTCCCAAACCTTTTCTGTTGGGGCATTTATGACTATGGTAGTGTTAAAAGACTTCATATGTTTCCTCCTTGATTACGCTATTTCCCTAACGACAAGAGCAGTAGCCGAACGCAGTAAGATTTTTCTCCGTTGGGGATTACTGGCTTGCCTTGTATGTTTCATTCTCCAGCCCTTCTGCTTTTAGCAGCTTTTCCAATTCGTTATAGCCATCCAGCTCTAATAAGCGGGTAAGGTAGAAACAAAGTCTAGATTGGTTTGCATCATATAGTTAATTGATCCGCCAATATTCCAAAGCATACCAAAGGCAGCTATTGCCCAAAAACTCCAGTGAATTCTTATTTTGACATTATCTGCCATATGTCATCCTTGATATGAGATCAGTTTACGCATAGATAGCGTCACGCTTAGACGCTTCGTTTAGCGGTGGCACCTTGAGCGCTTTGTTGGGCGGGTAGCCATGCCCAAATAGTATTGTGGTGTTTAGACCACGCTTCCCAAGAGCTTTGAGCCCATTCCCTTACTATTGACTTGTGCTCTGCAACATTTTTGGCTTTTATAACATCAGCAGCGGTAATCCTACCCATATTTTCCGGCGGCTCAAGCCAAGTGAAGTTGTGTTTATATTTTCCAGCCTCAAGCATTGCGTTATTTGCATTTTCTGCGGTCAAGCCATGCTCCAGAAACAGGCACAAACGAACCAGGTGAACACCAACTGACTGAACACTTTGACGATCAGTAGAACCTGGGTGTTGGACGGCATAAGCATCTACAGTTAGCCTGTGTACTTCAAAGTAATCAGGATTACTGTATTCGCGAGCAAGCACTTCACCATACACAGACCAGCAACCAGATGATGATGTCATATATCGATGTATAGGTCCTTCAATGTCAGGATATTCACCACCACAGCTGAAGCATTTACATGTGTTCATAGAAGATTCCATTTTTCTATTTACTGCGTCCAACGACAAGAGCAGCAGCCGAGCGTAGTGAGATCCGGCCCCGCAGGGGCAAGCTGGCACTGCTTGTTAGAAGATACCTTATTTAATAATAAAGACATTATTTTTTTGAGGTGTAGCCCATTCGTGGCACAAGTCGGCTATATACTCCACCAAGTCAGCTTCATCAATATTGGAGGGTACCAATATATCCTCAGCAATTCTTTTTTTCCCTTCATTGCCGAGATAATATGTTTCCCATCTATTATTTCTGCGTAAAACTTCAATGTGTTTCCCAAATACGTTCAGCTTCATATTCATATTCTTCTAACGAGGCCGTAGAAAAACCCTGACACGATTTTTACAGAAAAACCGATCTCCTGAGTAGCCATGTGTTCGACGATCGCAACCTCAGGAATGGTTTTGCCACCCCATAATTCTAAAATATTTTTATACATTCGAGTTTTCCTATAGCCTCAACGACTAGCTTAACGGGCGGCCGAGCGCGTTTAGGCGAGGGAACCCAAAGCAGAGCGAAGCGCTGATTTGGGCCGTCCGGTTGAAGCGCTTGTTAGCCGTTGCCCGCTATTATTGAATCAAGATTCGACCACACATAACGAAGATCTACAACTTCGCCTCCACCCGGTGGCTCCCAAAGTCTTGATTCTTGATTTCGAGCGCCAAGTGCTTCATAGAACCTGCGCGCTGAAAGGTTGCGCTCTAAAACGCCTAGATATAGACCCGCATCGGGATAGTGACGACGTGACCAGAGTGCGATTTCTTTCATTAAGCCACGACCGATTCCCTTGCGTTTCCTTTCTTTACGTACGTGCAAGTTGTCTATGAAAGTACCCCACGTCGGATCCTCATTACCATAAGCGCACACGAAACCACATAGTTCACTGTTTTCCTCTGCCAAGATAACAAGTTGGTTATCTTTTGGGGCAGAAAGCCGGTGATTCCAAACTTCTTTTCGTTCATTGACAACATCACCATCTAAATTCTCATCGCGAAAAATTCCGCGATATGCGACACGCCAACTATCTGCATGTAGATTGGCAATTGCGCTTGCGTCTTTATAATTTGCTTCGCGAAATAACATTTTTCACCTAGATGGCTAATGACAAACTTAGCCGCGCGGTTTTTGCGTTGGATGAAGTGCCTTGTTAGCTGCATACTTTCCTATAAAGACAATTGAAGCAAAGTTTTCTGTTTTTGGATTTACTGGTTCGATTATCTCAGGCTCTTCAAAACCAAATGCGATGAATAACTCTATCCAATTTCCTATGGAACGACGATACCAAGGGGCCGGATCACAAAATTCGCTACTAAATCCTGACCATGATCCTTCAGCCCATCCCTCCACCGCTTCTTTTTCTGCCAAGATCGTTTTCGGGTGAAGTGTCTGGATTGTCAGGGATCCCCCGGGTTGTAATAAGTTTTTGGCTGATCGAAATATCCCTTCCACTGATTCCAGCCCGAACAGCGAGAAGTTACAGACCAAAACATCAAACTTCTCACCCAAGGAATGAGAAGACAATTGATCATAGCCCAGGAGTTGATAACGCCCTACATTGTACAATTTGGCGGATTCGATGAATTCGGAGACCACATCAACTCCCAGGACATCAATACCGTTCTCAGATAGCGTTCTAACTAACCATCCTTCTCCACATCCAATATCCAGAACTTTTTTTGGTGACTGACTAAGAACAGCATCAACAATCGCCTTATTCGTTACTAGTATTCTACTATCGATTTCATTTTCACGTACCGCGCGAATCCACGGTGATGCGTTCCTTTTCCAGGACTCCACTATCTTTAGTTCTGGATCGTTCTTCATCTCAGGCTCCACTTGTGCACAACATAACGCCTATGGTGAGAGGCAGAGCGGAGCGAGGTCCGAGCCGTAAGCGCTCGACCGACTGTTATGTTTTTACAGGCTGAGATATTTCGCAACTTTCTCCACCTTTGTCCAATAACTCTCCATTCCACCAAAAACCTTTCGATTCTTTCTTTGTCTTGTGATCATAAAAAGAACCTTCACCATGAGCGAGACCATTATGAAACTCGCCTGTATATTTATCTCCGTTACTATGTTCGTATATTCCTAGTCCGTTGAAAGTATTGTTTTTGAAGCTTCCTGAATACTTATCTCCATTCGCTCTCTTATAAACACCTTTTCCATCCCTTTTGTCGTTTTCGAATTGACCGCTATATTGATCGCCGCTCTTAAACGTCATTGTCCCGTATCCATTTAAAAGCCCATTTTTCCATTCACCTTTAATATGAGTGCCATTTACATAATTGCATGTGGCATTTCCATGTATTTTCCCATCGTAAAATTGGCCTTCACACATATCACCATTACTGTAGTGAAAAACACCTCTTCCATTAATCCTTCCTTCGGCAAATTCTCCCTTATATTTGTCTCCGTTAGAACTATTTAGGGTTCCTCGTCCGTGCATTCGTCCATTTTTCCATTCTGTATTGACGAAAGTACCATCAGAATATTTACAAGTGCCATTTCCGTGAAGATAACCGTTTACAAAGTAACCTTCACAAACATCTCCATTGGAGTAAATGAATTTTCCTTCACCTGTTTGTATATCTTCTACAAATTTCCCTTTGTACGTGTCTCCGTACTCTGACCTATAAACACCTTGTCCGTTTAAGGCGCCATTTCTGTACTCGCCCTCATTTGACCAGCCAGACGTATGCACGAACTTACCATAACCATGCATCAAGCCATCTTTGAATTCACCCACGTATTCGGAGCCGTTACGCCATGTTAGTTTTCCTTTGCCGTTAAACAACCCTTTCTTACATTCCCCTTCATAATTGGAGGAGTCTGGTAGTTTGAATGAGCAAGCTTCCGCTAAGACAAGCCCTGGCGAGAACACAAAAATTAAATGGCTAATTAAAAATTGGATTTTCCTCATCTAACTGTATACCTTTACGTCAAAGGAGAAGCAGAAAACATTACGCTTTGCTAACTTACGACTGACTGCGACGGCCTGGAGCGGCAGCGTAAGTCCGGAGCAGTCAAGCGTCAAGTTGCGCTGATTGTTATGCATTTATTTTGGCCCTTTCTTTTTGTTTATTTTTTTTGCAAGCGACTTTGCATTTTTTCTTTTATTTGCAAATATCTCAACAAGAAGTTCATCCATAAGCTCATATGCATCAAGTACATCATCAGTTGTTACTTTGTGTTGACTGTGACTTCCAGCATTCCCTAACCACTTGATAGCAAAAAATATATCCTTGACATGGTCATATTTTCTAGGAAGTAAATCGATCCGTTTGTGAAGTGCGAGATAGCTGCGTCGTCCATTTGTTGTAGTAAATCGTTTTATCTTTAAATGAGTTAGCAAGTGCTCCAATGCAACCCTAATGTGATTAGCTGATGAAGGGGGGTCACTAAAAAATAATGAGAATGAGCTTTCTATTTCATCATCAACAGTTTCTGGTGTATCTTTTGGAGGAACAAACAACCTAAGATGTGGAGTAAAGTATTTTGGAGTAAAATAATCATCATAGTCAACATCAGGATTACCTTCTTCGTCGTAACTATAATATTGAGATACGGAGCCCACGCCTGAACTTGATACAGTGTCTTTACATGTTGTATTTGTACATTCAAATAGGCAGCTATAGATATATTCCATCCATTCAGGTTCCCAATAATCACTATGGCGGCGTTCTCTAGACGATGATCTTATTTCTTCAAAATGAAATGTCCCCTTCTTTACTCTAAGGAAGCCTTTATTACAGGTAGGACAGAGATATTTTGTAAATCCCGCTTTTCGAAAAGGTAGCTTGAAAGATTTTCTATCCATGATGAATTCTCTTATGCATAACGAGACTGTAGAAAAACCCGCAACTGACACCGACAACCTAGCCCGTCAGTATGAACAATATGCAGTGAATTTTTCATGCCCCAAACATTATCCATTTGTATCAATTTGGTTGAACCTGTCGTTATACGCTGCTAATCCGCCATAATTGGCCAACTTCTCTATGTTATGCACCATACAGCAAAGCTGCCATTGGCTTTGCACCTTCTTTTTACCTCGCAAACTAAAACGGTTCAACCGCTTATTCGTGCCTATGTTTGCAAACACCGGCTCGACCACAGACATCCGGTGACTATAGATATGTTTTCCTTTATCACTGTCAACGCGGTGCTTCATCCAGTCTGTATATGGGCTGTTCTTTTTAACGATAAAAGAGACCTGTCTACCATGTCCTTTTCGACTGTCTGCTGAACCCGGGTTTTTCATGCATTACGACTTCAGCTTGCACGCACGGCACTTCGTCAATCGTCCTTCAAAATATATTTTCGATTCCCATTAAGCAATAACTGATCAAACAATGATTCGATCTCTTTCGCATGATCACTGACAAATGCGGCGATGGTGGTGAAGTGTGGAACGCTATCGCAAGATAGTGCCTTGAAAATAATATTATGCTCGCAATACCACTGTATCTCACGGCTTGAGGTAATACCCTTTGAGTAGGCAAACAAAATAATCTTTAACAAAATCGCCGGATCGTAAGCTGGACGTCCACCGTCATCGTTTTGATAGCGAGGATAAAATATCGACAGGTCAAGTTTCTCGTCGAGCAGATAATGAATCGTGTATTCAAACGTCCCTGGCTGTAGTTGGTCTTTAAAATTAACTACTACCATCGATGTTTGATCGTAATTATAGTCTTTGAATTTCGGCATCAGCATGTCTCCCTATGCGCGCTGCCAGTTTATCAGTTAAAAAAGCGAAAATGGGGTTTTTCTACAGCCTCAACGCAAAGCCAAGAGGCGCTGAGCGCAGCGAGGCGTCCGTGGGAGCGTAGCGACCTTGGGCGAATTGTTACACATTTTCACCTGGTCATACATTTTGCTAGACAGTGAATAACTTCCTTGCCATCTTCATATGCCTGAACTGCCTCTTCATATGTGGCGGTTGTATTAGTCCTACCTTCATGCGCGAAATCATTTCTCCATGTGATTAAATTACCGTATGCACTTCTGATATCGCGGCGATGGGCCTTAAAGTAGTCGTTCGCACATATTTCGATATTTCTTTGAAATCTCGTTTTGTATTTCGCCCCAAATCTCGGAATGTAATCTTCTTTAATAATATGAAGTTTTATTTTCCCATTTATTCTATCGAAGTACGACTCCGTAAAATTACCGAGGACTTTATGTTTTTTGTTGGCGAATTCGATAAATATGTCCTTAACAGCCATCTCGTAAACAGTAACGGCAACGACGGAGACGAACCCAACGTATTTGGCTTTCAGCAATGGGTCCGCTATAGCTGGAACTATGGTGTTAAGATGATTCACAACATCATCGGCATGTCGAAAGTTATTGCTATATGTCACGGCCTTAACCCAAAAGATACTCTCTTACTTTTTCAATACGCTCCGAAACCGTTTTTGTATCAGTGGTATTTATCCTGGTGTACTCATCAAAGTCATCGTCTTTCAATAGCTTTTTAAACTTATCTTTCAAATTAGGAAAGTCTATTTTGTCGTGATGTTCAATTAATACACACATCACCGAATCAAGGGCAGATACGTTTATGGGACCTCTTAGATGAAACGGCTTCGGCCCAATTTTATCGATCACAAGTTCCGTTATTTTGTAGAATATATTGATGAAATTCTTGGCTTTTTTAGTATCACCAGAGTCATGCTTCTTCATGGCTTTGTTTAGGAATTCTTTCATAGGCTTTTCGTATTCATCAGATGCGCCAACCAGTGAAAATATTCTTAACAAGAGTTCGACATCCTTCTGATGCTTGTCGATGTATGATTTACCCAATATTTTTCGCCAATTGGCATCTTTATTGGCATCTTTTAGGTGGTTATTAAACCCCCCGCGAAAAACACAGTTTCTAATTTCTTGGGGTTTTAAAGGCGTGCCGCCTGTATTTAGACGCTCAAAAATATGATATGCGCTTGTGCTTTCTCCAGTGGGATTCAGTTGGCGTATATTTACAGCTCTTAGCACTGCTTGCTTTAACTTGCGTTGTGCTGTTTCGTCTAGATCTTCAAACCTCTGATTATAATACGGGCTCTTTTCAGGTAGTCCGGTCAAACGAAAAACTTGTCGTTTTCCTTGAGTGCTTTCCTTGCCGAAATAGCCTTCCATAAAAAACACAACACTCAGAATTCGTTGCTGGCCATCAATAACTAAATTTTTATTATCCTCGTCTATATAAAAAAACACCGGAGGAACCGGAAGACCACATAGAAATGAGTCGATGAGTAGCGACGATTGGCGCATAGTCCAAACAAACTCACGTTGATAGTCGGGGATTAAAATATCGTCATCCTTCCACATCTGCGCTATTCCAGAAAGTGTGAAGTCCGACGGATAGCTTGCAATATCGTAATTTATTGCAACGCTCTCTTCTTCTTGTTCTTCCTCAATAGTCAGGTCTTCTTCGGAAAATTTGTCAACCATTCAGGTTCTCCCAAATTATGTTTTCTCATTTATGTAGTCATCGTAGAACCACCAGTCACCCGATGGCCCCGACACAGATCCGGACGTGCGGAACTACCGCATCCGGCTCTTCAGTCATGTTATTCACCCGTGCTAACACGGCCCTAGTACCAATCCGCTACCAACTGCGTGCGCTTCCAGACGCGAAGCGGCTGAATGTCTAAACGATTCAACAACGCTTTTAGTCCTGCCCAGTTGTAGCTATGACGTTGGCTCCTGCGATTTAACCACTTGTGCAGACTGTGCAGCGTATGTCGATACAACCGTATCAGGCTTTCGCTATTGTCTGGCAGCCCAAAGTAATTCGCAACCCCTACCAGCTTTCGCTTGAGCTTCGGCAACAGTACGTTGCTGCGCTGGTGCCGATGGCGTTTAATCCATTGATAGATGGATCGCATCAGCTCATGCTGTTTCTTCATTGAGGTGCGGCATCGCAGTAGCGTATCAACATGGCTCGCCCCTGACATGTTGGTTTAATCACTTTCTCAAACCAAAGGTCTAACACATAGTGCAGATAGATGTTGGCTAATACCGGTGAGACAGCACCGCCTTGTGGTGTGCCTTGGTCTGGTTTAGAAACCTTTCCAGAGGGTTCAACCACTTCGGCCGTCATCCATTGCTGGATGAGTCTCATCAGCCGCTTGTCGTCGATTCGTTGCTTGAGCATCCGCTGTAACCAGTGATGGTCTACGGTGTCGAAGAAGCCTTTGATATCAGCTTCGACGATGTAACCAAAACCCTGGAATTGCAGGTTGACTCGTAGACTGTGAATCTCGCCATGTGCACTGCGATTGGGACGGTAGCCATAACTATTGGGCAGAAAGTCTGCTTCATAGATGCCGCTGAGTATTTGTGCAACACTTTTTGCGGCGTCCGTGCTGGGCGCTTTTTGCCCTGAGAATTTGAACGAATTGTTAAATTTTTAGCCAAACAAAGCCACGTAACTTTACCACCCAAATATAGACATTCCCTTTCCAATGCGCAGCCCGTAGGAACCATACCTCGCGTCTCCCCAGTTCCAATGCTCTCTATATGCACCCACTATATACGAGTTCCACTTCAAATTAACATCGCCACTAAAACTGAGGCGACAAAATTCAATCCAATGCCTCCGCCAACTCGTCACATAATGCCAAATCCATATTTAAAACCGTAAATCGCAATTGCCTTGTTGTTTTCCGTTAGTAAAACATGCGTGTAGAGCGAAAACGGTTTGGTTGTTTGAAAATATATGTCTAGTGCGCGAGGTCTGTACGTGTTTTCTTTTTCGAATATTTCTCCATTATTACTTGGATAGGAAAGTTTAGCCACGCCGATACCAAAATCCTCTGCACTTACACACACACTGAAACAAAACAATATAAGCAATAGACGTGTCTTCATCACATTTATAACTAACGCTTGGATTTGGGGCGCGACGTAATGTGCTTCCTACACGAGCGCATGTTAAGCAAGTTTTACGCCCGGTTTTCAAATGGGAACCCCTTACCAGTATCTAGATATTGCTTTAAACTTTTAGCAAAGAAATAATCCCAACCTTGCTCGCATACCTCATAACATTCTAGTGATGGTGAAAGACCCTCGTGAATAAATGCAATTTTTGTTTCCTGTTTCCGATTTTGGATATTCCACTTTAATTTGCTTCCTTTCCATTCGACAAGAATTGTTGATGGCAATCCATCGTGCACATGATGGGCATCAATGCACTTTAATTCGACTATTTTACCAGGCACTAGTTTTGTGGCGCACATTACCCAGTAGGACGGACCAAATTTAAAAGTAATTTCATCTCCGGCATCAGTCACAGAATTGCAATCAGTCGTCCACCATCTATTAAAACCAATAGTCAATGCTTTATAAGCTTCACCTGGTGTGCTTGAAACTACAATTTCACGAGTGTAGTTTGTATTCATATCATCCT
This sequence comes from Gammaproteobacteria bacterium, assembly GCA_029881255.1. Taxonomy (NCBI): domain Bacteria; kingdom Pseudomonadati; phylum Pseudomonadota; class Gammaproteobacteria; species Gammaproteobacteria bacterium. The sequence continues at coordinate 97,831 of JAOUMY010000003.1, forward strand.
TGTTGTATGACTAACGAGGCCGCAGAAAAACCCTGGCACGATTTTTAACAGAAAAACCGATCTCCTGAGTAGCCATGTGTTCGACGATCGCAACCTCAGGAATGGTTTTGCCACCCTATAATTCAAAAATATTCTAGACATTCGTGTTTTCCTACAGCCTCAAACGCCGAGTTCAGCGGCTTGTCCGCTGCAACGACTTGTTAGGTGTGTTCTCCAACATACTTCAGTACATTTATCCATTCGTTACCGTATCGCAGCACTGCTCTTGCATCTTCGAAGAATACTTCTTGCTCTATCTTTTCCAATTCTTCTATTAACTCGCAAGAGTTAAATAAATAGTGACCGGCTATTGTATTGCGAAACTTTGAATAAGCATCGATTCTTCCGGCTTTTAGGCCTTTCAAGGATCGTAGCTTTTGCTCAGTTTCAGATTTAATTCCTTTCTGGTCAGCAATATCTAGCAATGTTACATAACCATCCTTCGTGTACCATTGTCTAGCTTCATAAAGCTTTAAAATTAGTGTTCCAACTGCTAATAACTTTGAAGTACCGTTCGTTGGATTCGTTTCTATACTCAAATATTCCCGACTCAGATCATTCATAATAATGGCTGCCATATATCTAAGTCGGTAAAATTCCCTTCTGCTCTTGGTGTTTCCGTTTGATTCGAAATCTCGCCTAATAACTTCTAAATTCTCCGCAGAAGAAATATAGGCGTTCTTTAATTCTCCAGAATCCATTGGTCATTTTCTCCAAACACATAACAGCTTAAAATATGGCACGAGATTAAGATTCCTAAATAATCTTTCACATAATCCCCGCAACTGTTTGTATATCTGACTATAATCAGAACCCCCTAAACGCAACACTCCCAAAACATATAGAGGGTTTCCCCGTATCCCTATATACGCGGTTCTCGCTATTTCAGTAGCTGTTGACCCCCGTATACAGGCACGAAAAATTTCATATCGCTGATTTAATAGCAAATCCTATGTGCATTCAAGGGAAAATGAGCCGAGAGAGAAAATATACGCGGACCAGGAAAACGTCAGCCAACAACTATGCTTGTTAAGTCCTTAACCATTCTTCGGCTTCGCCCGCGCCGTCGCTTGTGCCTGCATGGGATCGTCCGGCCACACGTGTTTGGGATAGCGACCTTTCATTTCTTTTTTTACCGCACTGTATGAACCGTTCCAAAATCCGGCGAGGTCTTGAGTAACTTGCAAGGGACGCTGTGCAGGAGACAATAGGTGTAACAACACAGGTATTTTTCCATTGGCAACACACGGTGTTTCCGCCTGGCCAAACATTTCCTGCAAACGTACTGCGAGCACTGGTGGAAATTGCCCATAGTCGACGCGTATGCGCGAACCACTCGGCACTGTTAGGTGTGTGGGTACGAGTGCATCGAGTTGGCGCTGCTGTTCCCAACTCAAACGCGCAAGCAATATCTCGTGCATATTTAGATTCGACAGGTGACTGATGCGCGACATCTTGTCGAGAAAAGGAGCCAGCCATTCTTCGAGTGTATCGATTAAATTGATGTCGTCAAAACTCGGCCATGTTTCGTCGACATGATCGTGAACAAACTGTACGCGTGATTGGAATTGACGCGCGGTATCCGTCCACGGCAAGCAATCGATTCCTTGTTTGCGTATGCCCTCGGTAAGCGCCTTTTTAATTGCATCGGGATCGGCATTTTTCCACGGTTTGTCTGCAATCACAATTGCGCCGATACGCTGTTGGCTGCGAGCTTGTACCGCCGAGTTGCGCTCGTCCCACTCGACAATGTTTTGCTCTGCTATCAGTTCATGCAGATATTCGTGCAATAGTGATTCATCGATCGCAGCAGCGAGAAACACCCGCGCTTCACGCGCACCGTCGAGGTTGGCTGCGACGATGTATTTATTTACGCGCAGTCCATCGTGTTCGTTTAACTGTGCGCCTCCACCATTGCTCAGGCGATAACGTGTATCTTGCTCACTACGTCGTTGCGCGATGCGATCGGGATAAGCAAAAGCAAGCAACACACCGGCCCAATATTGCTGATCAATATTCTTGTCGTCGCGTACGTCTAATTGTTGTTGCCACTGGTTTGCTGTCTCACGCACGCGCTTTATACCAGCCATATCGAATTCACGAGCCGCGTGTTTATCACGTAAGGCATCGATGCGTTTTTGCACATCACTGTTTTTTTCAGGGCCGCGATAGATGTCGCGTTCGCTCAACAGTGCCGCAATGTCGCATGCCAGTCGCCCGATGCCCAGTTCTTTACCGCGCAACATCATGTGCGCCAAGCGTGGATGCGTACCAACCGCAGACATCGCTTTGCCGTGGGCGCTAATTGCGCCTTTGTCATCGAGCGCTCCCAGGCCATGTAAAAGATCACGCGCCTGGGCGACATGCGCTACAGGCGGCTGATCGAGCCAGCGCAGTTGTGTCACATCAGTAACACCCCACAAGGCCAGTTCCAAAAGCAAGGGCGCGAGATCGGCATCGACGATTTCGGCCGCGGTCTGCGCGATCAAGTGTGTCGACGCAGACCACAGGCGATAACAAACGCCCTCTTGTAGACGACCGGCACGACCGCTGCGTTGTTCAGCGCTGGCGGCGCTAAGCTGTTGCGTGACGAGTCGCGTCATTCCGTTATTGGGATCGAAACGCGGGCGACGCGTTAAGCCGCTATCGATGACGATGCGTATACCTTCGATCGTTAAACTGGTTTCCGCGATGGAGGTGGCAAGTACGATTTTACGTTTGCCTTCGGGTGCGGCTTGTATCGCGGCATCTTGTTGCGCCGATGACAGTTGTCCAAACAATGGTGCGAGGTTAACGTCCTGGCCTAAGGATGATTGTTGCAGTAGCGAAAAAACCTGTTGTATCTCGCCTGCGCCGGGCAAAAAAACCAACACACTGCCGCTTTCTTTTTGCATGATGGACACGATTTGCGCCGCCAACTGCTGCAAGAAATCGCGACGCTCTCGGGCAAAGCTGGCGCTCAGCGGCGCATAGTGAATAGCTACCGGGTAACGCCGTCCCTCACTGGAAATTATCGGCGCCTGCTCCAGCAAGCCTGCAATGGCGTCACCATCCAATGTCGCCGACATCACGACGATACGTAAGTCCTCACGCAGACCTTGCTGCGCATCGAGACACAGTGCCAATCCCAAATCCGATTGCAGATTGCGCTCGTGGAATTCATCGAAGATGACCACGCCGTAGTCTTCCAACGCCGGGTCTTGTTGCAGCATACGCGTGAGTATGCCCTCGGTGACGACTTCGATGCGTGTATTCGGTCCGATTTTGCTATCGAGTCTGACGCGATAGCCGATGCACTCGCCTACGGCTTCGCCCCGACTGCCGGCCATAAAACGTGCGGCGGAACGCGCGGCCAGGCGTCGCGGTTCGAGCATCAGAATTTTGCGCGCCCCCAACCAATCAGCCTTTAACAAGGCCAGCGGCACGCGCGTCGTCTTGCCTGCGCCGGGCGGGGCCTGCAACACCACATTGGGTGAGGATGCCAGGGCGTCCAGCAATTGAGGAATACATTCATCGACAGGGAAAGACATGACTCGTGTTTACTCTTTGCACCCAGGGCAAACTCGCCCGCTATTTCGTTCAAACTGTAGACGGTTTTAGTCAAGCGCTTTGTAACGCAACCTACTCATACAGCGAAAACATCGGCTATGGTTTAGTCCAAAAAGAAAGCCGGTGACGATGTCACCGGCTTTTTGGTTTTCAAGAACGATCGTGATCAGGCGCCGACGGTGTCCTGACTGCGCTGCAAACCATATTTACGCAGTTTTTCCACCAGCGTGGTACGACGCATTTTCAAACGCTTGGCGGCGTGGGCGACCACACCACCGGCATCGTCCAGGGCCTGTTTAATCAGATTGAATTCCAGATTATTCAGGTGTTCCTTGAGATCAAGCCCTTCGTTCGGCAAACGTGGCATGCTTAAAGGCTCTTTCTCAAACATTCGACTAATGCTTTCGGTAGAGACCTTGGCCATTTGTTCTTCTGCAACTTCATCCGCCGCGAAGGTCTTGCCCTTTGGGCGAAACTTCTCCGGCAGGTCGTTGATGTCCACCACGCCATACGGATACATAATGACCAGACGCTCTACGAGATTGGCAAGCTCGCGTACATTGCCCGGCCAACGATATTGGCACAAGGCCATAACCGCTGCAGGTGTCAAACGTACCGAACCGCGTTTTTCCGCTTCCATACGCGCGATCAGTTCATTCACCAGCAATGGAATGTCATCAAGGCGATCACGCAGATGTGGCATTTCGATGGGGAAGACGTTCAGGCGATAGAATAAATCCTCGCGGAACTTACCTTCCTTGATCAGGGTTTCCAGGTTGCGGTGCGTCGCGGCGATGATACGCACATCGGCACGGATGCTCTTGTTGCTGCCAACTCTTTCAAAAGTACGTTCCTGTAACACGCGCAACAGCTTGACCTGCATGTGCAGACTCATATCACCGATTTCATCGAGGAATAACGTACCGCCTTCGGCCAATTCAAAACGGCCCTGACGGGTACTGATTGCGCCGGTGAATGCGCCTTTTTCGTGTCCGAACAATTCGCTTTCGAGCAGATCGCCGGGAATCGCGCCGCAGTTAACCGGTACGAATGGTTTGTTGCGACGGCTGGAATGGTAGTGCAGGTTGCGAGCAACCACTTCCTTACCAGTGCCTGATTCGCCCAGGATCAACACCGTGGCATCGGAATCTGCTACCTGGCCCATCATCTCGCGTACGGAACGGATGCTGCGGCTATTGCCGACCAGGCTGCGGAACAGCTCAGTAGTGCTACCGTCGCGTGGTTTTTCAGAGCTGGCGCGAAAGACTTCGGCCTGATGAAGCGCATCGGTCAGTTGCATATATTTAAGCGGCAGGTCGAGGGTATTAAAGCACTCGGCTTGAACAAACTGTTCAATGTCGCTCTGTTTATTGGGGAGTTTTTTAGTCTTATCGACCAGACGGATAATCGGCAGATCCGCGTCCAGTTCGGTGATTCCGTCGAATACCTTCTTCAGGCTATCGTCGGTGCCGCTATCTCCCAACAGCACCATACCAATGGTATTGGGCTGGGTCAGGATCTCTTTCCAGTGGCGGCAATCGGTAATGCGGGCTTCCTGGTCTACGAAATCCAGAATGCCTTTATAGATTTGTCTCTTCTGACTGTCTTCTTCAACGACAAGCACAGTGGATGATGCAGTCGACATGCGTATCCCTCATCTTCCTGTTTTTTAATCATCATTTGCGCGGAGTTTCCTCTTACGGGAAACGCCCCACCCTCATCGCCGTATAGTAAAACACGATCAGCTTCGCATGTCAAAATGTCGTCGCAAAATATTTTTTAAAAGCTAAGCCTTTGATTTATTAATCATCACCATCAATAAAAACGTGGTTTCGTTTAGCTTGCGTTAATTTTCGGGACGGCATAGTTCGTGCGTTACAGAGCTAAACTACAGTTGTGACGTTCAGTACGCATGAATACACCCCACGCCGATAACCCTACTCCACTGGAAATGCTGCAGATGGCGGCCCGCCTGTTTCAGCGCGGCCAGTGGCGTGAATCGGCTTCGATATGTCGAAGTTTGCTGGCGAATGGCCACGCCTTATTCGATGTATTTCATTTATTGGGTCTGTCCCTATATCAATTGGGGCGACCGCAGGAAGCGATTGAGTTCCTCGAAAGAGCGATTGAACGCAACACACAACATGCCCAGGTGCGAAATTCGATGGGCTCGGTGTATTTTTCCATGGATCAGTTCAGCAGCGCCGAGGCCCAGTTCGAACGCGCCATCAGGCTGGAACCGACCTATTGGGAACCCTATCAGAATCTGATCAATACCTATATCGCGCAAAACAAGATGCAGCTCGCCAGCGAACTGATCGCCGACGCCGAAAAACAGTTTGGTGAAACGCCGGCCTTGTTAAGACGCAAGGTGCGCGTAGCCATCAAGCTGGAAGAAAACGAAACCGCGCTCAGCCTGCTCGACCGCCTTATCGAAACCAATAAGGAAGACGTGGACGCAATTAATGACAAAGCCCTGGTGCTGGCACGTCTCAATCAGAAAGAACTGGCCATCTCGTATCTGGAGAATCTTACCCGAGTTCAACCGGACTATCTCAATTCTCATGTCAATCTGGCCTATGCCTATTACCGACTGGGGGAATTCAATTCAGCTGAACAAAGCTTTAAACAAGCCTTGAGTATGCTCGCTGAGACAAGGAACGCCAATCCGCAGTCCGAACTGCTGAAAAATAAAATCGCGTTTCTGTTATCCACCATCTATTTGTTACGCGGTGATTACAAACGCGGTTGGAAAAATTACCGCCACCGACCCAGTATTTTATTGCGGGAAAAAAAAACTGATTTCAATATCAGTGGTGGCTTTACCGGGAAACGTGTACTGGTGGAGCGTGATCAAGGCCTGGGCGATGAACTGTTTTTTCTACGCTTTTGTCAGCCGCTGGCAAACTTTGCCGATTACCTGCACGTGGTAGTCTCCCAACCGATAGTCCCCTTGTTACAGGATCAAAACATTATTCAGTGCATTAGCACCGAGGTGCCGGAAGAGTCGTTCGACCATCATGTGTCTATCGCCGATCTACCGTATCTGCTTGGTAGTGACGAAACACCGAAGATGCCACCACCGTTTCCCCTGAGTATCGATAGCGAGACTGCGGATAAACTGCATCAACAACATCTGGAAAATATGCCACAGCCCTGGGTTGGTCTTACCTGGCGCGCAGGCGCCATCGCAGGTAGCGTGGCCGAAGATGTTGAGTTACTACATAAGTCTATTGATCTCGCATTGATAGAAGAGTTGTTCAAGGACTTTAAAGGCACATTGGTATTGCTGCAGAGAAACCCAGGCGAGGGCGAAGTGGAGCACCTGCGCGAACATCTGAAGTGCAGTTGCATCGATTTAACCGGCGCTAATGAAAATCTGCAGGAAATGGCGGCAATATTGTTTTTACTCGACGACTACATCGGTGTCAGCAATACCAATATGCACATTCGAGGTTCACTCAATCTTCCGGCCAGATTGCTGGTGCCCTATCCTCCAGAGTGGCGTTGGCTGGAATCTGGTGAGGATACGCACTGGTATTCCACCTTCACTTTATATCGTCAGGAAAAGAATGGCGGTTGGCAACAGGCATTGAAAAAAATCAGGAAAGATGCCGGATTCCTATGAGCGCCCATTCCAGCAGCCCAAAAACTCAACGTGCTATTGCGCTATTTCAACAGGGGCAAATTAAAGAAGCCAAGTCCTTACTCGAAAATGTGTGCGCGAAAGAGCGCAAGAATGAACTCGCCTGGTTTATGTTGGCGACAGTGAATTTTCAGTTGGGTAAACTAAAAGAGGCGGAAAAAGCCTTTACTCAGGCTACCGTTATCAAGCCGACGTATGCCGAGGCCTGGAATAATCTTGGCGTCGTTAACGAACAGTTAAATCACATCGAAGCGGCGGCGCGTTGTTATCGCAATGCGATTAAGATAAAACCGACTTACACCAGTGCGATGTTTCATTTTGGCAATCTTTGTCACAAGATCAAACGCAATGACGAAGCAGAGGAATTCTATCGTCGCGTGTTGAAGATAGATCCGAATCATCTGAAGTCGCTGAATAATCTGGCGCTGATTCTTCAACAACGCAAAGACTACAGCGAGGCCATGCTGTTACTCGACAAGGCATTGCGTAATTCGCCGAATGATATCGAGGCGCTGAATAATGTAGGTTATATACATCGCGCACAGGGGGAGCTGGAGAAGGCAGTTGAGTTTTTTACCCGCGCGATTTCCCTGCAGGAAAATTCAGCCAAAAGTCTGGCCAATCTCGGGGTTACCCAAATTGATATGGGAGACACCGAACAAGCCTTCCAGTCATTCCGCAAGGCACTCAAGGTCGATCCTATGAGCATAGAAGCCAATGTTGGTATGGCGCAGTATTACGAGGAAATCGGTGACTTCAAGGAAGCTGCGATGCAGTACGAAAAAGTCACCCGTATTGCGCCTGACCATGCGCCAGGCTGGAATGGTTTGGGCATAAACCTGACCCGCATTGGCGAGCCTCAAAACGCTCAGGATAGCTTTTCAAAAGCGAACCGCATCGATCCCACATTCTCCGACACCCGTTTCAATCTTGCCGTTAGTCAGCTTGCCGCTGGCCTGTACGAGCAGGGATTTAAAAATTATTCGTCGAGACCTAGTCGCATCAGTTTGAATTTTCCCACCTCGACCAGTTTGCTCGACAAGATCCTCGACCATAAAACGATACTGATCAATAAAGACCAGGGTTTGGGGGACGAGATCTTTTTTCTGCGTTTTACCCAGGAGATCAAGGACCGTGGTGCGCGTATATTTTATCGCGCCGATAATAAGCTCAAAAACATATTGTCCAGTGTTTACTGCATAGACAAAATTATCGATGAGGATATTAGTGTTGCTCCCAAGCACGATATTTGTCTATCCGTGGGTGACCTGCCTCTGGTGCTCGGCATGAAAAACAACGCGACACCACCACCGCCCTTACCCTTGCGGGTGAACAAAGATTTATACGAACAAATTAAACGCACACTCGCGGCGTTTGGTCCGCCACCATATATCGGTCTGACCTGGCGCGCAGGAGAAGATCGCAAACGGGTATTGTTTAAGACGGTCGATATTCCTGCGCTAGGACAGGCATTAAAAAACACCCCAGCGCGTTTTATCTCCTTGCAGCGGCATCCCGATTCTGGCGAAATGGACGCACTGCAAAATGCTATTGGGGCGCCTATACTCGATCAAAGCCATCTCAATAATGATTTGCCCAGCATGTTGGCCTTGCTGCAATTACTCAATGATTATATCGGCGTGAGCAATACCAATATGCACTTGCGCGCCGGTATAGGCAAACCCGCCCGCGTGCTTGTGCCCCATCCACCGGAATGGCGCTGGGGATTAAGCGGCAATACTTCACCGTGGTTTCCGCAGTTCCGTGTCTATCGGCAGGACGTGAGTGGCTCCTGGTATACCGCGCTTGATCAATTACACTGGGACTTGAATTAAGGTCTTGATTTTCTGGCATTTTCTCAGCCATCTCCCCATTTACATGTCCAGCTATATGTCCTTGATTTTTCGACATTATTTCACCTCACTCCTTGGCACATGCCCTGCATGGTTACTCATGAATAAGCACTTAATTATTCCTTCTGGAGTAAGCCATGATCAGGATATTTATTGGATACGATCCCCGAGAGGCCATCGCCTACAGCGTGTTGTCACATAGCATTAATGCACGCGCCACCGAGCCGGTATCGATCACCCCTGTGGCCTTGTCACAACTCAAGGGCGTGATGAAACGGGAGCGTAATCCGCTGCAATCTACCGATTTCTCATTTTCGCGCTTTCTCACGCCTTTTCTATCCGGGTTTGAAGGCTGGTCGATTTTTATGGACTGCGACATGCTGGTACTCGACGATATTGCCAATCTTTGGAAGCTACGCGACGACCGCTATGCGGTGCAGGTCGTTAAGCACAATCATCGTCCCGAAGAAGAGACCAAGTTTCTCAACGCCCCACAAAGCAAGTATGAGAAAAAGAACTGGTCGAGTGTGATGTTGTTCAACAATGCAAAGTGCAAGGCGTTAACACCGGAATATGTGAACAAGGCCTCGGGCCTTGAGCTACATCAATTCAAATGGTTGGGAGATGACAGTTTGATTGGTGAAATCCCCCATCGCTGGAACCACCTGGTGGGCTATGACAAATATGCGAAAGATGTTTCTCTTATCCACTACACCATAGGTGGCCCCTACTTTCAGGAATACATTGATTGTGATTACGCGGACATCTGGTTCAGGGAACGTGACGATATGATGCACTGCGACCAACGTAAAAAAGGAGCGGCTTAATGACTACCGACAACGCTTTTACATTTACCCTGGACTATGAAAACCCTTTCGCGTTTATCGATGCCAATCTGATAGCGCTGGCGCAGGTAGAAGATGTCTATCAGTTGAACGAAGTCCTCGGCGCTTTTTTAGCCGAAGATGTACAGAACTTTCTTGCCGATCACCACGCCTTGCTATTTATTCTGAGTCAGGTATGGAACGAGGCGGTGCAACGCACGGTACTCGAAGTCGATGACATTATTTTTCCCGATGGTTTGCTGATGATTCCACCGATTTTTAGCGCCCTGGGCTGGCTGGAAGATTCAGATAAATGGGAAGAATTGCACCAGACTTTAGGCGAGCGTTTTCAGAATGACAACTGTCTCACGTATGCACTGGCGCTGTTATTCGTTGAAGCCATGCGCGGTGATATGGCAACTTCGGTAGAACACTTCGTCGAACATACCGGGCAATTGAGCGAAGACGATGCCCTGCACGCAGAACGCTATCTCGAAAATCTGAAATATTTCGGCTGGCCGGTTAGCGCAAATGTGGCGAATCCAGAAGTCTGACCTGGATAGTAAATTGGTAGTTCAGCGCTTGTTGCGGGTCGAAGCGACGGGTATCGTCGAGCTCGCGTAGCGAGAACCACAAGCGCAGTAGATAACTGTCGTCGACATAGTGGAAAGACAGCATCGGTATAACCGCCAGTTGCGCCTGATCGATACGGAATTCCAGTTGTGTCTTTTCGTCGCCGACGATCACGATTCCTTTTGTTGCACCTAGTCCCGTGTTGGCGCTAACCAGATGCGACACCGGACGACCGTGATCGAATTCTCTGTCTATTTCAAATCGCTCCAGGGTTTCACCGCCATTATGGGTGGCGTAAAACAGCGTTTGTTGGTCGAAAGCCTCAGGGTTGAAGGTGAAGTAGGCGCAGCGCCACAGGCCATCATGATCGGGTTTGCCATTGATCGCGTAGTCGATAGTGAAGGCTGGTTCGCGTTCCTGTATTGATATCTGCTTTCTTATTTCTCCGAAATCTGCAATCGACAAATACGCCGATTGCTGTGTAGCCGCCGCTAATGATGGTAGTGATACCTGTGACAGATCGGTTATCTTGTGACGACCACCGCTTTCATACGTCATATGCCCACTAAACCAGTCAGCGGCATAACGAATGTCGTGGAAATATCCATGTGGTATCAGACCAAACAGAGATAATTTGCTGTCGCCAAGTTCGCAGGATCTGATAGTCAATCCTCGCCGTGTGTCTAAAACGATACGGGCGCTTGGTGATTCAAGTTTGAGAAAGCGTTCATTGATGTCGATCGGGTTTATATTCTTGGAAAACGGCTTTGCGAGCGCATCCACTATCCCCAATTCATCTTCAAAGGCCGTCAATTCGTCAATATATCCTTGCCAACGGGTATCCGTGATATGCGTGCGAAAGTCACTCGCCCACAAGGCACAAAGGCGACGCCAATAGGAATGTTCAATCGGGTAGTGTTCAATTTGTCGGTAAATGCGCCAGCAACGGGTGTTGATTTCGAGATCGTTTCTGCCCGAGTTTGCCCAACGAAGGATGTTGTATTTGCCTTGTTTTTTTACTGGTATGGGTAGCACGCTGTTGCACAAAGACAGGCGATGAAAAGCACTCTCGTGTTGGGCATCCAGTGTCTGACCTGGAAGCACAAACTCGTATTCATTTTTTTCGCGCAAAGCGTCAACGGCATCGCCAATACGCCTCCACTCCACGCCAGTCTCACATAAATCTGGCTCAGTCGTAAATCGTCCAGGTCGAAACCCAAAGACTTCCACGTCATTTGAATAGAGACATAACGATCCGGCTTGACTTCCGATGTGCTTATATAGGAACTCTTCATAATCAGACTTATTTATCTCACCATGAGCCAGACGCTGAAATTGTTGAAATAATATTGAATCGCTCCAAATGATGAAAATTTCGTTTCCATCACTATCGATGGCGATCTGAGGATGATATCTCAGTTCCCTACCCCAGGCGGGATTTACGCTGGCAGCATTGTTCCATTCCATAATGAGGGCACGATATCCCGCATTTCTGTAGATCGAAATGAGTCCCGATGAATATGCCTGCTCGTTTATCAATGCGATCTCGGGGACAACGCCAAGATACTCTCGATACAGCAAGCTACCATGCACTAAATTGGCTTTGACCAGCGCCGCAGGTTGAAGAGGACCTATGCTTTGAACAAATCCGGAACCAATTAATTCGACCTTCCCCTCTTGAACCAGTTGTCGAAACTTCGCGACCCAGGCAGGATTCAGCTCATATAACTTCATTAAACTAAATGCGTTTACCTCTACCCCGCAGGGTACTCCGGTATCCTCGATAAAATCCAACATCCGTGCATAACACTCCCTCAACAGAACGGAATGCTGGCTCTCGCCTATCGAGGAATAGAGCAAATTCATGTGAAATACGATATAAGTTTTGCGTATCGCCATTTGTCAATTTTTCAGGCTATTTAGAATCTAACTTGCGCGCGAGCACGACAAAAAAGCCAGGGTTATATTTTCCTTCTAGCAGGTCACGGCGTGCTTTTTCTTCAAACGCTCTTTCCAAATCAAGTAGCTCATCAATTGACCACGCTTTCGCAAAGTCGTTTATGGATGTGAAGCGAAGCTCCATATTTTCCTCTTCGAAGATCGGCAATAGCTCCTTGATGGTGTGCTGAGTTTCATATGGGTGCAACACCTGGTCCCTGAACCAGGACAAAATATGTTGTTCGTCATGCAGATCGCCATGTAAGCGCTTGTACTCGACAAACAAATTCTCTTCGCTGAGTTTTTGTCGTTTCAAGTCCTCGAAGTGCTGCAGAAATGGACTCCTCCCATAACGATGATACAAGCCTAAAAATAGATGACCTTTCGGCGCCAGCAACGTTCTACATATGTGACGTACCCCACCCAGGCAATCACTTGTATGATGTAAAACCCCGAGCGAAATGATTAGCCGAAATTTTTCAGCGGTTTCAAAGGAAAAAAGATCTGCCTCAAGAAACTCAGCGCCAGATCCCAAAATACCTTCAACCTCTTTTGATCGCTCAATTGCTACCCTGTTAAAATCGATACCTAAAACCTGACAATGATGATGATAGGCGATTGCATTGGAAAGCCAACCGGTTCCGCAACCAACCTCCAACACCCGCGTAGCAGGACGCAAAAACCTTTCGAGAACAGGGTATACGTCGCATATATTCATCTTCGCTATACGCTCCGCCGCCTCACTTGCACTCTCGTGAAAATTGAAAGGCATATCTCGATAGAAAGCCAATACGTCGTGCCGCGCAGAGCTTCCGGGCTGAAATTGCAAAGCATCCCCCTCTTGGCTTAGTTGTCGGCCGATGAAAGCCAGTGCCTGACGACATTATCAAACACCTTCACAAGCTTGCAACCACTAAATCCACGTTACACAAATGATTGTTTATCTACACTATTTATCCTTATAATGCCTTTGATGTCATCAATCCAGTTGACCGTAAACTTTCGTGAAAGGTATGACATGAGTGAACCCGGTGAAAATCCTCTTCATAGTCCTGAAAACGAGTTACTTGCTCGAATTTTTAAAGATATCTTGTCCTGTGTTCCAGATGAAACTTCGAATACAACTTCAGTTGAGGATTCGACATGGATAGAAAGTCCCATGCCTTCTGATTTGCATAGCCTCTATTAGAGGATAGAAAATGAACATACTAGGCATTTCTTGTTATTTTCACGATGCCAGTGCGGCTCTTGTTCAGAATGGCCGAGTTGTGGCTGCAGCCGAAGAAGAACGCTTTACCAGAAAAAAACACGACAACCGTTTTCCGGAGTCGTCTATCGACTTTTGTCTACGATTTGCCAAACTCGAGATCGATGATATTGATGCGATTTGCTATTATGAGAAACCACTGAAGAAACTCGAACGCGCGTTAGTCACGGCGGCCAAACATCAAAAGGCGGGATACGAACTTATTCAGACCCAAGTAAGCCAGGCACTACATGAGCAGTGCTTTCTTCCCGCAATTCTTGAGTCAAAATTCGACTACACCGGAAGGATTCTGTATTCAGATCATCATTTGTCACATGCCGCGTCCGCCTACTACTGTTCACCTTTTCGCGAAGCCGCAATTCTTACAGTAGACGGCGTCGGGGAGTGGTCTACCACTCTGCAAGCAACCGCAACCGAAACAAACATCACCAAACTCCGTGAAATTCATTATCCCCACTCACTAGGGATGCTATACACCACATTAACGGCGTTTCTTGGCTTCAAGGCCAATAATGACGAATATAAAGTGATGGGATTGGCGCCTTATGGGAAGCCCAACTATGTTACACAAATTAGAGAACTGATTAAGCTGCATAGCGACGGATCATTTAGCCTCGATATGCGCTATTTCTCCTTCGAACACAGCAAAACCCAGATGTACACCTTTGCACTAGAGAGTCTGCTCGGCCCAGCCAGGAACAAAGATTCCGTTTTGGAGAAGCGTCATATGGACATTGCGGCGTCACTTCAAATTGTCACAGAGGAAATTTTGATTGCGCTCGCGCGAAACCTAAGGGAAATGACCGGACAACGCAACTTGTGCTTTGCGGGAGGTGTTGCCTTAAACAGCGTAGCAAATTGGAAGATTTTAAAAAGTTCTGGTTTTGAACAAATGTGGATACAACCTGGCGCAGGTGACAATGGTGCGGCTATTGGCGCTGCGCTAGTTGCGCACCACAACCTGGATTCCAGCAAAACCAGAACGGTAGAGCCCTTCACCCCATATTTGGGCCCTTCTTATACTCGTGATCAAATCAAATTCGAGCTCGACAAAAATGCGGCCATTTATACTGAGCTATGCGAGGATGAATTGTGCTCCAGAGTTGCCGACCTCCTAAGCAAAGATCGGATTATTGGATGGGTACAAGGACGAATGGAATTTGGCGCACGCGCTCTGGGAAATAGAAGCATACTTGCCAATCCCGCTCACCCCGATATGAAAGAGATTCTTAATTCCAGAATCAAGTTTAGAGAAGAGTTTCGTCCATTTGCACCTGCTGTTCTGGCTGAACATGCGGAAACGTATTTTCAGTGCAATATTGAATCACCCTATATGCTGTTTGTCACCCCTGTACGGCAAGGAAAAGACAAAGTCATTCCTTCTGTTACGCATATCGACAATACTGCGCGTTTGCAAACAGTTAGTGAAACCGATAACCCACGCTTTCACAAACTTATCTCCAGTTTTTACCAAATCACGGATATACCAATACTTATCAATACTTCGTTCAATATCAGAGGCGAACCAATAGTGTGCACACCAGAAGATGCCTTAAACTGTTTTGAGAATACAGATATTGACTATCTGGTTATAGAAAATTTTCTGGTCGAGAAAGAGTACTAGCAATGGCACACAGCAATTACTCGAAAGAAGACTTTCATAAACTGCTTGAGCAGCTGAAACGTCAACAAACCGCTCCTGACTGGCTCATTCAGTGCTTGGCAATCGCGGCAACTAATATCGATCATTTTCCATTCAAGGAAGACGATAATCGCTATGTTGTGGAATTTATTTATCCTCATTAGACTAATACGGATAAAAATATGCTGTTCGGAAGCAGAGAAATAGTTTCTCCTCAAATGGAGCCTCAAGGCGTTAAAAGAGTACTTTGTATCGGCGACTCCATGACATATGGCCAGGGGGTAAAATACGATGAGACCATGCCTCGTCAACTCGAGTCGCTACTAAACAAAACATTTTTGTCTCTTTCGTTTGAAGTCATTAATGCTGGCGTGTGCGGGCATTCTTTCTTTCACAGCCTATACAGAACCGAACCGCTTGTAAGCATATACAAACCGGATTTACTCATTTTACCTGTTTGCTACAACGACACCGACTTTCCCGGCGTCGACCATTCTCAACACACCTTTGAAGATCACATTAGGGATATGTGGAACGAGGAAGGAGAGTATTTTCCGCATTTCCTCCAAGCGTTAGACAAGTTTGATACTTTAGTGAAAAAACTCGAAACACCATGTTTGATAGTGTATTACTACTATCTGCCCTTAATGCACTCGTATTCACCTGCGGAAATATTGAAAAAACATTGTGCACAACGCGCATTTGACTATCTTGACCTATCACCTGTGTTTGGTGACCCTCTAAAGACAAAGGATCTTCTTCATCTTCGAGCCTCCGAAGTCGACTATCATCCATCTCCCCAGGCTCATGGCATTGCGGCCAGTCGAATATTGAAGGAAGTCATCAAGAATCAATATTTTTCCGAGCCTGACTTCGTCGATGAAACCGACATACTAGAGGATATTCATCGGCTAGTCGTGAAAACGCTCAAGACAAGCACAAATCCAATTACTGCTTTAGACTGGTCAATTGAAACACTTAAGGCCAAAAGGGCCTCAAGAAGACGTGACAAAATACCGAAGGAGAAGTCGTTAAACAACAGTCACTATGATTCAATACTGCAAGGGTTTGAAACGTCTTATCAAATCTGGGTGCAAGCTCTAAAACTTCGCTCAATGGTTGACAAACTTATGTCTGACGCTGGGCTTTGGTACAAGGCTACCTATGTTTGTCAGGACATGATGGATTGGAGGACTAAGGCTGTTGCGTTACTTGAGTCACAATGGATGGGAGAGTTAAAAACACCTAAGTCACTCATACGAAGTAACTCCTCCGTATCTGAGGCCGACTTGGTCCCGATAGGAGAGGTTCACTTTTCCGGCATTGAGGAACTGAATAGGTCACTCACTTTTTTACAGCGCTCTGCCACCAATACCTGTAATTTTGACCACCTAAATCACAAGCTTCTTCACACAAGCGGTGACCTTAAAAGGATTAGCAACATATACTTCACAATGCAAGATCTATACGATCAAGCCATTGTTTACTTTAACGATCTAAAGCGGCTCACAAATACACAATCAATATCAACAACGATTGTAGAACTAAATAAGTCTCTTGAAGTGACAAATACTGTATTAATAGAACTAACAAATAAACTACGGGGATACAAACATTCCAGCTTCAACACAGCAAGAAAATATGTAACTATCGAATTTGATTTACATACACCGAAATCTGCAGGAGGGAGCGTTAGGGTTACCATACAATCATATTTACCATCCTTTTTCTATTTTGAGTTTTCTATTTTGCGTAAACAGACTCACCAGAAAATTCAAATAAAGGCGCCTCTGTTTTTTCGTGCAAAAATCGACATCTACTACAGTGGTGGTGCCGAAGAGATAGAGCCAGAAAATCTATTTGCGTTTATCGAAAAGCCTGACGATAGACCGATACGCATGCGGTGCACGGAAAATCAATTTTCCAGCGATGAAATATTCATATACTCATAGTCAATAGCGTTTATCCTGCTTTTCGACTAGATTTTTGAACAAGAATTTACTATGTGCAATCATTCAACTAAGAACTTGAGTTCCAAGAAGGTAGTATTGTTCGGGTCAAGTCAACGAACAGAACATCTTCTTGAAATCTTGCCTGCTCGATACCATGTGATCGCCATAATCGATAATGACCTAGAGAAACAAAGTAGCTACCAGTGTAGAATAGAGATACTCCCCCCTTCTCAATTGATTGAGGTCTGTTTTGATTTAGTCATCATCTGCATATCTCAGTACAGCGAACCTCGCGACCAGCTACTAGATATGGGAATTAGTGAAGATAGAATAGCATTGTCTGACACCTACTTTTATAAATTTTACAACGATTTGTATGCACAATATAACTTTCCGGCAGGTATCGAACAACACAAATTTTCTAAAGATTTTTTACATCATTATGCAAGAGGTGTGGATTTTCACCCATCTTCTAATCTAATTACTAGCCTAAACCGCATCTCGATGCTAAGTAAATCTACCCTTCTCCTAATGCTATATTTCGCGAAAGTCGCCAATGGAAGAGTATTGGAGATTGGCCCGTATGTTGGAGGTTCAACAGTCGCCTTGGCGAAAGGTATAAGCGAAAGGTGTGGAGCACCCGTCATCACAATTGAAAAGGGCGGCAGCTATTTAGATCACCCCCTAATCCCGTCCGAGAATATAGTAAACGATTTAAGAAGTAATATAGCGTCTTACGAATTGACAGAAAATGTTTTCGTAATCGAAGGTTCAAGCAGAGATGTACATGTAGTAACAAAGGTAGTCACTGAACTTTCTCGAGATAAAATCGGGCTATTTTTCGTCGACGCCGACGGAGATGTAGAAGCGGATGTTAATACATACGGAAGATACTTCTCCGATAGTTGCATATTAGTTATGGATGACTATACGAGCAAAAGAGCTATACACAAGGCTGTTTTAGTCAGTAAATGGGTTAATGAACATATTGACAATGGTAGTGTAGAGTCATTTGGTGTCTTACCTTGGGGAACTTGGTTCGGCAGGGTAAGAAAAAACATTTGGCTATCATAAATAGGACTTTACAATCAGATTAATAAATTTGAAACTCAGTTCATTTTAGTTTATTAAACCATACGCAAAGAGTTAGCAGATCATTCCATATTTGGTACAACTCAAAAACTCTGGGTCTGGCATTTTTGTCGTCCCTTTGGACGAGAACAGATATAAATTTACCAACAACTATATCAACCGCATCTTTACAAAATTGGTTAGCATACAGCCTATACTGGGCTAATGTTATTTCAGAAAAGCCAACTGGTAGTGACGACCGTTCTTTGTAGGGTCACTGTTATCCGAAGTGGAAAAAAGCAGCCCACCTCTCCAATGAGAGTATCGACCGTCGCCTTTTTCTCGGATTACATTATGATTACAGTGGCGCTCTGACAGTGGCCTGCCATCCTCTAGCAAAATTAACCTCGAACGATAGAGGTTTTGTTCTGAATCCGCCTCTGATTCGTAATTTGCTAACTTGACATACCATGCGTGGCCTTGATCGCTACGGATGGGTTGATCAATATCAACAATACGTAAATTTTGCAAATCAATTTCTTCTGCTATGCTATTTCCCAAATCATCATACTGCGGTTTCATAAACTCACGTTTGCGGCCCAATACATGATAAGCAACAGGAAATTTCTCACTAACGTTCAAGGTTATAACTTCACTAAATCCATTATTGTGAAACCACCCATGTATAGTTTCCTCCTCCACAACCCAATTGTATGTAGTATTTAACATATCGAGATAAGTAGCGACATTCTCGGGACGGTCGGCGATTTCGTAGGCATATGCCAGTCTTTCTTCATTAGTTTTTAACTTCGTGTGATAATGCAACCGGTGCTGCAAAATATCTGCACGGCTGTGATATGTGGGCGCGTATACCATGACGTAGAGCTCTCCACCATTTTTTACTGAGGCCGCAACATTATCAAAAGCCAGCTTGGGGTCATGGGTACACATAACCACTCCCCAACAGATAGTAAAATCAAACCGGCTTTGTAGGTCTGGTCGGGTTTTAATCTGAAATATGTCCAACTTCTCCACATCTTGATTAAATCTCTTTACCGATTCCAAACCGGCCTCCGACACATCAATAGATTTAACCCGTGCACCAAGTGACATCAAAGTTTTCGTCCAGCGACCGGCACCACAGGCTGCATCAAGACAGTGTTTGTTTTCAAAGTGATTGGCAGAAAAATTCAAGTCGAGTTTTTGTCTCCCACCAATACCACGCGCACCAGCCGCCTTGTCATCACTTATCATGCCACTGACACCAGTTAAATCAAACACACGATCATCAATCCATGCATCATCAGTTTCTACGCCGGCCAGCTTTGTGAACCCCGATTTTTGCTCTAGAAACAAGCGCCACTGCAGATCAAACTGAATGCTGTACTCCACGGGTTGATACAGTCCACTGTAGGCATTCTTCCAAATCACCCTGTTGTCATCAAAATGCGGATTCTTCATCAAGGAAAACCTTTAATTGACGAGTAGTTAAAGTTACACGATACTAACACATTTGTTTTGTCACCCAAATATGCGGATGAAAAATGAACCCTTTTCGTTTTATCATTTCAATAGGCAATGTTGGCACCATTGCCATTCACAAGTTATTATCTAGCAATCAAGGAATATATGTACCTCCATATAGAGAATCCGAGTACTGGCTAAAGAACAGCCATCTCCTCGCACATGCCTCCGACACACCTATCATAATACAGACTCACTCGTATACAGACTTGTACCAACTACCATATTTACTCGGGACCACGCACGAAACCTTTTGCCTAAATGTGATCCGCAATCCGAATGATGGCTTGTTTGGATTCGCCAATGGGAGCCTTTTTCATTACATCGCAAGAAACATGTCTCCGCCGACAGATATTGCTGCCTTTTTTTCATCACTTTTTCGTCAGCTTCCTCAACATCATTTTTTGGAGGCTATAAAGATTTGCCAAAGGGCGGGTAAACATGCCGCCATAGATATGTCCGCGTTGTCGCCGCCTGCATTATCAGCAACCACGGAGCAGTTGAGTGTATTTTTCGAAATAGAAAACCGTTTTTCCCCTATCTCGATAAAAGAAAACAGTCAGTTTGACAGGTTTCTTTTTGAGAAAGGCATTGAGTTGAATATAAACGAAATGCCATTTGTCATTCGATTGTCCAGTTACGGAGAGATTGTTTATAGCCAGTTTGCACATTGTATCGCTAGGCTTGAATGTCCTGAATGTTGGCATAAGTATCTTTCGCCGCATAGAGAGATTCATGCATACCTTCAGCTCACAGAGAAATTTAATAACTTTCGAATACCAGTCAACACATACAACTATATCGTTAGGTCATGCCAAGCACAAATGGAGGAAAAGTTTGATGCCATTAGCAGTATGCTGCTACACGAGTTCGAGGAATGTATCGCGATATTTGACGGGGTAAAACTCAGTTCCCTTGAGGGTGTTTTCCCTGTTTCCATATCAGAACTGATGGCGAACATCGAACGTGCGTATCAGGATTTCTACCCTGAGATTGCTCAACTATGGAAATGTTGATACGCCGGTTATTGCATTTTTGACTTCCATACCCCTAAACGATAATGCCCGCATACCTCGAAAATTCATGAATGTCTGACATTTTGTTTTGCAGCCGATTGGCAATATAGATTCTCCCCCTACAAAACATGAAAACAACAAATCTCACGCTCTACTCAAAGCGCTATATATCCCGATAGCACCGGCCATCCTGCCTCCGGTGGACAAATTGTCGTTGGGCGTAATTTTTGCTTAAGGTTTAGCAAAACACATACAGCATTAGATGTGATTTTTCGTAAATAGAGGCATATATAGCTTACCCTATGAAATTCGATCAAACCTGGGCAAATGAGACTGAGAAACTTTGGAATCGAGGAGAGAAGGGCGCCGTTGAAACTAGGTGTCTATCTGCGCTCGGCGAATCACAGGAGAATTTTCTTGCCCACTATATACTTGGAAAGTTGTATGTAGAAAACAATAGAACTGATGATGGAATAAAGCATCTTAGCCTTGCACTAAATCGCTCGATTAATGATGTTGATATATTGACCTTGCTTGGGAAAGGCTATCTAATCAAGCAGGATTGGCACACGGCCGCCAAGTATCTGTCGCAAGTACAATCTTTAAAACCCAATGCCTATGAACCGCTTTATTTGCTCGGCATAGCTTACCAAAATTCTAACAACATGGAATTGGCAATACGTCATTATCTTAGTGCGATAGAATTGAAGAATGACTTTCCCATTGCTCACAAAAACCTCGCCAAGTGCTATGTATCAAAAGGAAAGCACTACGAAGCAATTCAACATTTTGAACGCGCGAAAAAACTTGGAGTAGGAGGCGAGTCCTTTGAGTTAGTATTGTATAAGCTCTATATTTCAGAAAAGATGTATGACTCTGCGCAGGCTATTGCTGAACAGAACGCTATTTTGAAAGAGGATGAAAATCTAATTAAGCTTGTGATAACAGCTATTGAAACTTTACGCTGTTTTCCTAACCATGACAATGCTCTTCAGGATAGCTTAAACCGTTATATTTCTTATGCCAACTATACCACTTCACTTTCGCAAGCCAACGTACCAACGGAGTTCTTGAAGACTATATGTATCGCATTACAGAAAGTCTACGACAAATCCAGTCCTAGACATTTGTGGCAGCTAGCAGTTCTTTCTTCGAATATTGGAGATCTTATTGGCTTTGAACGATGCCTAAAGAGTATTACCTCAATCGACAATAGTGACTTTATTCTCACCGAGTTAGGTATATTCTATTTTAACCGCAAAGAATACATAACGGCCGAGAAATACCTTACTCGTGCGATAGAAGCGAACCCAAATAACTTCAATGCACTGAATGCCATGGGAGGGATATACTTCACTGGACGGAAAGTCTGCAATTGTAATACAGCTGCCGATTACTTTTCTCGTGCTTCCGTGTTGAACCCAAACGACAGCACTATTCATCAAAACCTTGGCTTAGCCTATTTGCGAACGTCGAGGCCAGAACTAGCCATAGACGCTCTTAAAAAATCCCTCGTTCTAGACCCTGACAATGCAGAGGCACACAACAATCTTTCTCTCGCACTCCTAAGCGCAGGGCACATCAGAGAAGGTTGGATAGAACACGAATGGCGACTAAAAATCAGAACTCACAAGCGGAGAGCCTTCACCTTTCCTCAGTGGCAAGGTGAAGACCTGACCAACAAGACTTTATTTCTACACGCTGAACAAGGAATCGGCGATGAAATACTATTCGCCTCTTGTCTAACCGACGTCGAAAAGCTACAAGGTAAATTTATCGTCGAGTGCGATAAACGCCTAATCAAGCTCTTTTCTCGAAGCTTTCCTACGATGCTCTTCGTCCCCAGAAACGATATTACACTTCAACATGACTGGAATGACATTGGAGTTCCTGATTATCACGCACCTCTCGGAAGCCTACCGATATTTTTTCGCAACTCAATCGAGGATTTTTCTGAGACCTGCAGGTATCTTCATGCTGATTCACAACGAGTAGACTTTTGGCGTAAACAGTTTAAGAAAACTGGCCCGCGAAAAAAAGTTGGCTTCTCTTGGCGCAGCGGAAGTACTGGTTTCGGGCGTCCCGGATATGTCTCGCTAGGGGACTGGAAACAGCTTTTTCAATTTACTGACAATATAGACTTTATCAATCTTCAGTACGATGACATCTCGCAAGAAAATGACGACCTTGAGAAAAGATCCGGATTTAGGCTTTCGGTTATCGATGGTGTCGATATAAGAAATAATATTGACGAACTCGCTGCTTTGATATCCGCTCTCGACCTGATCATAACAGTTGGCAACATAAACGCACCTCTCGCGGGCGCCCTTGGAAAACCAATATGGCGCCTTAACAGCAAACGAGGGAACGATCCCATGCGCCTGGGAGCGGACAACTATCCCTGGCATCCGTCTACTACATTGTTAAATCAAGTATTCCCAAATGAACGAACGCTTTTCAGTGCGCTGGGACATTGGTTACGTAACTTTAGACCATTCATTAGTCGAAACCATGAACTATTTGACCAACTAAAAAGTGGCCTTATTAGTCAAGCAAATGTACAGCTACACAAAAATGAACAAATCTCCGTAAAAGCAGAATTATGTCCCATTATGGAAAAGATTTTGAATCCCAATCCGGACACATATGATTACGATAAAAATACATATGAATTTGAAAAAAGTTCTATTTGGAACAGAATGATATCGCTTGACTCATCAATAGAAAACCACGTACCAACAGGATTGATCGCAGACTTTATCTACAATTTCTTTCGTCACGCACCGATCCTCAACAATAACTTAGAAATGATGGATAGAATTGAGAAGTCAACCACATCGAATTGCGTATCGCCAGATATTCTTTTCGCTTTGTACGAAACTCTACCTGCGATTGCCAGAGACGGAAATAAGGAATTTACGGAGTTTGCTTCAAAAACCTTGTTAAAGAGAACGATAAATGACCGACAAAGTACTAACTATATTATCGACCGACTTTACGATGCAGGAAGTCTTCAGATTGCACTAGAAGTTAGCGAAGGGCACACTTTTTCTCAAAGCCCCTTAACACAGAAAAAATGGAATGGAGAAATACGCATTGACGATGACCTAGTACTGGATATACGCCACTATTGGGAAAATGCATTTTTATGGAGCCCGGTACTACGCTTTCTCAACACCTTAGAAAGCCACATCACTATCATTGCCCCAAGTGGCACAATTGAAACGTTGAAAGGACTGTATTCTAATATAAACTTTGTTAGCACACTCGAATCTTCATCACCTGTCGACAAGCTCTATCACGCCACCTTAGAACGATTTATTTTACACCTTATAAGAAGTAACCATATTACTATAGAACAGCCGGTGAAACGATTCTTCTTATTTGAAGACAGTGAAATTAAATTCAAGAACAAACTGCCACGGATTGGGTTTTATACAAGAAACCCGCAATATCTATCCAAAGCATACACTTCTGACATCCCAGACTACAACTTTTTCCATCTAGACAATCTGCTAGAAGACATATTTGATTTCGATAGCAAAGAATTTGATCGTCACACTCATATAATTTCTGAAAACTTATCGGCAATAATACACTGTATCGAGGGTTTCGATCTATTTATCACTGATACTTTTTTAGGATATATATCGTCTAGCATGGGCATAATGACGATTTTATATAGTGATGCACCATCACCATACCCTCAAGTGTTTCCGCAAAATGGTGGAATCCGATGGAATAATTTCCTTAAGCTAGAAACCAGAATACCCAATATTGAAAAACTAATTAAAGAATTATCTTTTAGAAAAAACAAACAATAATCACCTAATACAACTATGAATTTAACCGCATAAGAGTATGCCGTCACCCACAACAGGCAATTCTACAATAACAATTTGAATTATATTTTCAGACTATTCCATTCACCTGAAACTATACCTTTTCGAATGCCTTTTTAGACAAACTAACTAATTTCTGTACTCGATAGAAAATTATAAAACGCTTCTGCCCATTTTTCGTTTTCCTCATCAGCTTGCTTTCTTAGAGCTTTCTCGCCGATTTCGATCGCATTCCATCCTTCAACATCGATAAACTCGAGCACATTTCGAATTGTTTTTTCATAATTATCGACAAACTCCTCATAAATAACTCGATAAGGTGAAACATTTATTTGTTTAAAGTAATTCTGCCAAAGCTCATCTTCTTTCAATAGTCGTTTATATTGTTGAAATACGGTTTCATGATCATATTCTTTTGCGGTTTTATATTCACCTTTTTCTTTTGCCTCGTCCTCTTGTCGACTGGTAAAGTAGCCGGTTTTTATTGCCTTTACCATTGACACCGCTTGCCTGACCTTATCTCGCCTGGAAATGTAAATATATTTTGCGTTGGGAAAAATATTTTCTAATACTTCGGGGGCATTGAAATTCGACCATTCCGGTATAGATATGTAAAAACGCCTCATATCCTCTAGATTTTCCCACATGATCTTTACACCAAAGCACCCATTTTCAGTAGTACCTTTTTCGTACATCCTCCTGTTAAACTCTTCGGGTGAGTTTTTCCATAGAGCAGGAAGCGGACCTTTCTCCCCGCGTAGATGCATATAGTACTCCAAGGGAATGCCTGCAATTCCTGAATCAACTAATCCTGCGTAGAGGAGGTTACTTCCGGTGCGATGGGATGCACAGATTACATAGCATTTCTTAGGCGTCGATAAATTCATAATATCCTTTCGTCAATATTCAAACAAAGCACAGGCGCAATCTACTTTTCCCGTTGAACAATTAACAACGGTGCCTCGCTCCAGCTGGCCAAACACGATACTGGGGCGCCTACATTTAAGAGTCTCAATTATCCCCACCCTATGAACAACAACGAAATCATTCAAGAATTTTGCCACAATTGACTAGCCGTAAAGAGACCTTCAAACTGTCTATTCTACAGAACGGAGACGGTCTGTCGCTTGTGACAGCGGTTATCAGAATTGTTATCCAAGTGGTGAACCCCAAAAAACCGCAAAGCATTTTGTAACAGGATCAATTTGCTTTTATAATCCATTGAAACCATTCTATAGCTCAATAGCGAGACAAATTCACGCGTATGAACAAATCAACTGTTGCCCCTGAATCCGCGGAAACGATCCGTTTCGAATTCGGCAAAAACTGGCAGGCCTTTCTGACAGAATTTGATCATGACAGACTTGAAACGTCCAGAAAGCATCTTCTTGACACCCTGCAACTGGAAGATCTACAGGGCAAAGACTTTGTTGACATCGGCTGCGGCAGCGGCTTGCATTCACTTGCTGCTTATTTTTCCGGTGCTCGTCAAATTATCAGCTTTGATTTTGATCCCGATTCTGTGGAAGCGACTAAGTCTTTAAGGGAACGTGCGGGCCATCCTGAGAACTGGAAGATAATCGAGGGCTCGGTGCTGGATCGCGATTTTATGTCCTCGCTTCCCAAAGGCGATATTGTCTACTCATGGGGCGTTCTCCATCATACTGGCGATCTGTGGAATGCGGTGAACAACTCAATAATACCGCTCAAAGATGATGGTGTTTACTATATCGCCTTATACGCCGACGAGGTATATCAGAACCCGTCACCTCAGTACTGGATCGATATTAAACTAAAATACAATCGCGCAGGCCCTGAGGAAAAAAAGGAAATGGAAAACTGGTACGCCTGGGAGCGAGTACTCAAGGGCAGAGCCATGCAAGGGGAAAACCCGTTTACCATAATCGATGAATATAACAAAAGCCGGGGTATGGAATTCTGGACAGATGTTCGAGACTGGCTGGGCGGCTACCCAATTGAATTTTCCACCAGTAGCGATGTAGCTCGATTTTGCTACGAACGCGGACTGAATATCGTCAATATAAACAGTGGACACGGAAATACCGAGTTTGTCATGACAAAACAGGCAATCAGTCCCGAGAACGACTATTTTGTCGAAGAAATACCAATAACCCGACCTTTCATCCTCGAAGACGGCGCATGTTACAAAACACACTTGCCCGAGCAGATCGCTATCGCCAATACCTCTGACAATAAAACCCGCTCCCCACTCATGTTGTTCGAAGACGGCGCCTTGATAGGATTTCCGCATGCACCTCTTACCGCTATTAAAGATAAAGGCGAGGGCCGCTTTAACCACACAGGAGAATATCTGTACTTTTCCAGCTCCGACAACTCCGACCCGAATATAAACAATAAAATCTATACTCTTTGGCGAAGAAAGCAGCGCTGAGAGCTATATTTACTTCAAGGCACTGAAATGTGGCCTGTGATGTTTTCGAATATATCGGCATATCGTTTTGTCATGTCGGCAAAGGTGATATGTCGCCGGGTCAATGCAAGTGATTTTTCCGCCATAGCCTTTCGTTTTTCGACATTCGCACATAGTAAGCCAATAGCGTTTGCCAGGGCATCAACATCCCCTGGCGCGTATTCCAGGGCATTTTCTCCGAACTCTACCTGCTCCGCGATACCGAAAACATTGGTCGTAATGATGGGCAAACCACATTCCATGGCCTCGAGTATGATACGTGGATAGCTCTCGTTTCGAGAACTGCAAATAAACACATCAGCCGCTTGGTAGCCATCAAGAATCATATCCGTCTTGGGTAATAAACGACAATCTACCTGTCTGCCCATACAATAGGCATTCATTGCCTCGCTATATTCACCACCTGCATCCCCAATAAGAACCCCTACGGCCGGCACTCCGTCTACCTGCACGCGACTTAGCGCCTGCAAAATATCCATCTGACCCTTGCGCTCGTGAAATGTGCCAACACAAAGAAATACGCAGGCATCGGTAGGTATCTGATGCATTTCTCGCCACGATTCACGACTCAATCCTGTTTTTCTATTAAGAAATTCGGCCGTATTTAGTGCATTGGGAATACAATCGTCAGCAATTTCTGCGACGCGCTCCTTCCATAGCGTTTTCGTAGCCTGGGAGACAAACACAATCTTGCTCGCCTTCGAAAGCGCATCCATAGCCAGCTCCAGTCTGCTGCCCAGATACGTCTGCCAATAATCTATACTTTGACTTTCTCTGATATTCCACACTGACGGCCGACCACTACGATGCGCTGCGATGATTGCCGGGTAGGCTAAAAACGTATTGCCATAAACCATTTCGATTTCCAGTTTTTCAATTAAATTGGCTAGTTCACCGATAGCGGTCTCGATTTCCTTTTCGCGACGAAGCATACCTTCGGAAAATGGCAGGCTCATCATCGATATATTTTTCTCCTGATATCTTGCAGCAAGCGGCCCGTTTTGGAATGACATCACTATCGGTTCTAGATCGGATTGTGTTGAGACAGCCGATATCATCTCAAACATGCTGATAGCCGCGCCCTCAAGATTAAGGTTATGACTGACGGCCAGGAGTTTCATCATCTTGCATTTCCGAATTTAGGCATAATTCATTATACTGATCCCTCTCTGACAACAATAGACACGTACGACAGAAGTTGCACACGAGTTGAGTTAAAACATCAAATCATATGAAATTTTCCCTCAAATACAGTTTTCTTGTGTCCTTGTGTAGAAGAACTACCCTATGAAGGAATCACTTTACAAGGAATATCTTTCGGAGAGATTTGATCTCAGCGTCGATACACGAGAAGACGATGAAATTTTAGAAGGAAGCCTTGTCGCTCGAGACGAAAAGCAACGCAATATTCCCATAAAAGGTGGAATACCCAGATTTAGTGGCAACGGTAATTATGCCGAGAATTTTGGACTTCAGTGGAATGTCTTTCGTGCGACACAGCTGGACAGCGTTTCAGGCAGACCTATTTCCACCAAAAGATTCTGGACAAACACCAAATGGACAGAGGTTGAGCTAAAAGGAAAAACGGTATTGGAAGTCGGCTCTGGAGCCGGCCGGTTTACCGAAGTGCTTCTGGCATGTGGAGCGAAAGTTGTCAGTTTTGACTTTAGCGGCGCGGTAGAAGCGAACTACACAAATAACAGAAACAAAGGCGACCTATTCCTTTTTCAGGGTGATTTATACGATATTCCGTTTCCAGACAAATATTTTGATTATGTATTTTGCTACGGTGTACTTCAGCATACGCCAGATCCGGATGCAGCCTATCGATCAATATTTTCCAAACTAAAACCCGGTGGGAAAATTTCTATCGACTACTACAGAAAACTTGGCCTGATATCGCCCTGGTCTACGCCTAAAAGAATCTGGCGACCAATATGCTCGCGATTACCTCCAGCCCTGTTGTTGAAGATCATTAGGTTTTATATTCCAAAATATCTGCCGATAGACACTTTTATAAGAAAAATTCCGAAAATCGGTTTCTATCTCGCAGGCCTGATACCCATTCCTTGCTGGAATTACACAAGACTCGGGCTGTCAGATGAAGAAAGACGGATATGGGCGATCATGGATACGTTTGACGCATTAGGTGCGCGATATGACCAACCCAAGACGCTGGAAAAGATTAGTGAAATGGTAGAATCAGCGGACAACAGCTCTACCGATATATTTTATGGCAGCAACGGCATAGTTGCCAATGTGGTCAGAAAGTAGAATTACCTGGGCGACTTATACTGTTTCCTCTTCTTTCGAATCTTGCCGAAACAGTTTGAGATAACTTGCCACCAGATTGTCGACGCCGAATCGCTCCTTAACCGATTTATACGCATTTTCACCGAGAGTCCTGGCAAGTTCCGCGTCCTGAAGAACAGTCAATACTGCATTGATCAGAGGGCCCGGTTCACTGGTATCAAAGACTAAACCTGAATAGTTGTGCTGTACCGCCTCGGCGGCCCCACCCGCAGCGGTAGTTACGATTGCTCGTTTAAGATATTGCGCCTCAAGCAATGAGTTAGGCGTTCCTTCCAGCCAGGCCGTCTGTAATACCACATCGGCGGCCCCCAGATAGGTAGACACCTCGGTTTTTCGACCAAGTAACTTCACGGTGTCGCCAAGACCACGTTGTTGTATTTCAGCCTCCAGTGATTTTCGCTCCGGTCCCTCGCCTAATACCAACACTTTGAGCGAGCCGATCACTTTTTGAACGCCATGAACAACATCTAAGAACAACATGGGTTGTTTCTCACTGGCCAGGCGAAATACGCCTACCACTAGAGGAATATTCGATGCATCGTGTTCACTACGCAGCGCTCTGACTTCTTCGTCGCCTGGAACATGTATCGTAGAGAAGTCGACGCCGTTTCTCACTAATTCTACGCGGTGTCGTTCCACACCTATCCAGTCAGCATAACTATTATTTCCTGATTGTGAGTTACCTGTCATCTGAACAGCGCCTGAGGAAGCGAGCGCTCGATAATATGGCTTGTACCACCGATGATAAAACTCGAAGTTTTGTGGATGATGATTTCTGAAAGAGATGTAAATTTTCGGAATCCTGGCAAGAAGACCGGCGAGACCTCCCATAAGGTTTGGCTGATCAAGATAGCAGATTAGCGTATCGGCCTTCCAGGAAACCAGATGACTAAAGGCATGCCATACATATTTACGCATGAACGCCGGAAGCTCACCAATGAGCTCTATCGGCAACGTCAGATTGTCTACCGGGATATTGGATTCATCAAATCCATCGCACGATTGTGTACCCGATACTACTTCAACATTTTTTCCACGCAACAAGGAAAGATAATGCGCTCCCCCTCCCTGCAAACCGTGCAAGGTTATCACTTTCACTTTCTTGCCTGACGCGGCCAGCCCAACCGCAAGATTGGATAATTGGCGTTCTGCACCACCAGAACTGAAGTCGCTAATAATCAACGCTATTCTTTGTGATTTCCAATCGCTTGCATTTGTCTTCTGACTGGACTCCTTTGCCCAAGTCGCGATGCGTCGAAGGACTTTTTTCTCGCGGGAACTCATTGAATACCAGGAATGTAGTTCCGATACCAGCTGTACGCTGCGAGACAAGGTATCGCGCCGAATTAACCCGGTGTTTTGGCGAAACAGCCATTCGGAAGATACTTCTGGAAAGAGGCGACGACCAATGAATGGAAGCTGTCGAATAAAATCATCTCGAACAAGTGATTTCTGAAAACGGTGAGGCAATTCCTCCGCCTTACTAAATACCATCGGCGTCCTTTGTCTCTCACGGGAATTTTTTTGCGTATCGAAAGACTCTCTAACCCACTTTGCATTCTGGTAGTAATATACGGCTTCTACATTCTGACTCTGCAATTCAAGGCGAAGCTTCTTGTCCAACCCTCCTCTATCAAGAAGAATCACGGAAATTTTTTCAATCGAATATATCCTGGAAACCATTTCCAGCACGGTAGCAGCGTTCGCCGACCAGTCTGCGGTAATGGTATCCTCGGTATCATCAGCCCATTCGGATACCACATATTTTACGTTAGGAAGAAAGCTTCGCCAACGGGGGAAGATTCTTGTGGCCAGACCAATAACATCGGCATGCTCCTTCGCCAGTGCCAGACGTAAACTACAAATCATCAATGCATCAACCTCAGCCGGAGGCTTTCCAGCACTGTTCTGCAGATACTTATCAAGATGCAATAGCGACCACAGCTTATAG
Organism: Gammaproteobacteria bacterium; assembly: GCA_029881255.1. Lineage (NCBI taxonomy): Bacteria > Pseudomonadati > Pseudomonadota > Gammaproteobacteria > Gammaproteobacteria bacterium. The sequence continues at coordinate 129,283 of JAOUMY010000003.1, forward strand.
TCGCAATTATCGCCACCTTCTTCTATAGATTCAAACCATGATTCTACCCCTGTCCTGCTCGCCCAAAATGTCCGGCGGTTACGGTTTGTAATCAGACGCGTTTTTGCCAGCGTCGCCAGCGCTTTTCCCGCCCATTGATAAGACGGAATACCAAAGCCGCGTTTGGGCTTCATCATCCACTCTCTTGGAAGGTAACGTGACGCCAGGTGTTTCAATAAATATTTGCCAACGCCCTCATGCATTAAAACCGACGTAGGCAATTTTTCCGCGAAGCGCGCGACCTCCAGATTTAAAAAAGGTGTCCGCACCTCTAAACCGTGCCGCATGCTCATTCTATCCACTTTGGCCAACACTGCGCCTGGCATATAGTGATTAACATCAGTCTTGCGTAAACTGGAGAACACATCGATTCCGGAGGCGTCGACCTCGTTCTGTAGCGAACGAATAAAATCATGGTGATGTTCCTGATGTCTACCAATAAGACAAGAAACCTCCGAATCATTAAACACGAGAATTCTATTGCTGTAATAACGACGCCCGGCGGAGGATGTCTGACCTGCAAGCGTTTCTTCACTCAAAGTCTGGCTATATCTGCCGTATCCACCAAACAATTCATCCGCGCCATCGCCTGAAAGCGCCACCTTGACTTCCTTTCGTGCAAATTGACACAACAGATAGGTAGGAAGAAGCGATGTATCGCCATTGGGCTCGTCAATCAAATCACCCAGATGATCGCCAAGCACCAGGTCGTCGGGCGATACCAGATAAACCCGATGTTCCGCGCCCAGGTGTTTTGCTATTTCTTCAGCCTCGACATGTTCACTGCCAGAAAATCCTTTAAAGCCTGCTGAAAAAGCCTTAATGGGAATTCCTAGCTTTTTTATCGCCAGAGCGACTACTGTTGATGAATCTACGCCTGCGGACAGAAATGCACCGACCGGCACATCTGCACGCAAACGACGTTTTAGACTGCGGACTAAAATGTCCTCGAGCTCATCAGCCAATTCATCGAGTGATGCATGCCTTGTGTTTTCACCTGGCCTGAATTCGAAATAGCGTTTGGTCTGCAGCGGCTTACCTCTAGCCAGTGTTGCATAGTGTCCGGGCAAAAGCTTTCTAGCGCCTCGGTATATCGTAGATTCCCCATCGAAATATTGTGCACTAAGGTATTTGGATACTTCCTCATACGGCACCACATCGTCAAAAGACGGAAGATGTAATAGCGCCTTCAATTCCGAGGCGAAACCGAAATACCTATCGGTATGCGTGTAATAAAACGGCTTTTCCCCGAACGGATCACGCGCCACGAAAAGCATGTCCTTACGAACATCATATAGCGCAAAAGCAAACATTCCATCCAGGCGAGACAGCATGTCTGCACCATATCTTCTATACGCCTCAATCAGGACTTCAGTATCAGACTGCGTACGAAATACATGACCAGCCCCTAACAATTCGCTGCGCAACTCCAGGTAGTTGTATATCTCTCCATTGAAGCTTATGCAGAATGCCTGGTCATGAGACCACATGGGTTGAACGGCCTGGTCGGACAAATCAATGATGCTGAGACGTTGGTGGGCAAGTCCAATGCGCGCATCATTATCGATCCACAAGCCACTTGCGTCTGGCCCCCGATGCGCGATGGTAGCGGACATTTTTTCCAGACAGCTTTTCAGCTGATGACTATCCAGACACTTTTCGAACTGAACTATTCCCGCAATTCCACACATACGATTCTCTATTCCAATAGTGTATAAATAGAAAAGAGCACTAGTGCGATCAGTGCAACGACTATTACCGCCAGACACCCGAACGCATCCCAGGGAAATTCTGGCGAATGCCCTCGTTCAGCATCGTTGGCGACAACGATATGTTCTTTGGTTACGCCCAGGGTAAGCAATTGATCATATATATCAGATATTGAAGTACTGGAAATCAGCACAATATCGTAGTCGAATTCACGAATTTTCGACGGAGCAATCACCGGCACACCTAATACTGTGCTTCCATGTTTTCCCGGGTCATTATCCGAAAAAGCCAATACCTGCACGTGTTGCCCCAACTTAGGCAACACCTCTCGGCCTATCAATCCCGCCCCAAAAAGAATGACTTTGGTCTTATGTAACATGTCCAACCAATTCCGATGAACTGCCGAAACTATTCAAGTCGTTCGAGTTTCAATGCCAATTAAATTCACGCCGCGCAGCGCATTTTTTTCCGCGAGTTCCACGCTATCTCCCTCGGCGATCACAAACGCCACTCTGTCTGCAGAATTATAGTAAGGCCCGATTCTGTCCCCAAGCTTCCTTATAACAAACACTTCAGCCACGCCTGGTTGACTTCTCGCAAGATCAACGCCGTCAATCTTAGTGATTACGCCGGGCTCAGGAAACACAGACATCACAACCGCCCCCTTATTCCAACGGTGCGCGATATCATCCATATCCAAAGGCATGCCAACTGCTAATTTTAGCGCCGCCAAAATATCACGTGATCCATACGCGAGGGGCGAGGCATATTGACAGTGAAAACCTCCAGAAAGCCTGGCTGTCAGTTCTATTAATGAAATGCTGCCATCTCTGTCTATATTGATATCCACTTTGTGCGCGCCAAAGTCTATCCCTATCAACCCGGCAACGTTTTTTGCAAACTCAAAGCATTCCCGTTGCTTCTGTTCCGACAACAGTGTCGTCGTAAGCTTTGTTTCACAAGGCCAACGCGGAGAGATGTAATGAGTGTCAATAATGGACAATAGTTGGCGATTTTCGTCGTATGCAATCATTTCAACCGTGTGTTTGCTACCTTCCAGACATTGCTCGACAATAACCTGCTTATCATCACCCAGATTGAATTGACGAGCCAGATGAAAGGCATCGCGCAACTCATGTGCAGCATCTATACGTTGAACGCCTCTTGAAGCGCAGTTGGATACAGGTTTGATCACGCAAGGGAGACCAACGAATGCTATCGCTTCGTCTAGCTCTTCTGCAGAATTGATAACGCGATACCGCGCCTTTGCGTGAAAATCCAATGCGTCCAAACACTGGTGCATACGAATCTTGTCATTACAGTCACGTGCTACTGAAAGCGGTATGCCGGGAAGTTTCAATTCTTCTGCAATCGCAGCAACGGTAATCTCAACATCGGCGCCACAGGTAAACACGCCAGCTATGTGGTGACGAGAGGCAAGCTCCCTGGCCTGTTCGACAGTCTTGTCCACATCCTTCGTACTCACTTCGACGGCGATGTCCGCATACCGCATTCCGGGCGCATTCACATCCATGTCAAATGCGATGATTCCATGCCCGAGATCTTCTCTGGCGTGGACGTACGCAGGAAAAACCAGATCGCTCGCGCCAATAATAATTACCCATGATTCGGGTGAATTCATCTATGCATTCCTTCCGGAAAAATATCTCTATAAAGCCCGTAGGCCAGTTTATCAGGAAATCTGGTTTTGAGCTTCCTGAGCATAGTATCCTCAGCAGAAAGGCTAGAGACCAAAAACACATCTGCCAAAGCGACTCTAGCGTCGTCACTATGGAAAATGTGAAAATCCGCGATTTGCTGTCCTTGCTTGCCGAGATCGTCGTCGATGACCCCGTCTATTACTCTAGCTCCGATTTCACAAAGTTCAATCACGGCCCTGGTATGCAAGCCGCCACCATAGATCGTCACTATTTTTTCTTGCTCATGCCATTGTTTTAGTAAATCGCGTAACTTCAATTTATACGCCGCCATGCTATGAAAAAAATTACGAATGTAGTCTTCGCTGTTCGTATGGGGAATATTATCATCATCAAATTGTTCAATCTTATTGGCGACGATCAGGTAGCTACTGGGTGACATCGTTGTTGTTGGCTCATTTGTGCTAAATACAGGCATTAGGCCCGCACGTCTTAGCAGGAATTTAACATGATCGGGATGAAAGGTATGGCGATGCCAGCCTTTGGCGATATAGTAGAATTCAGTAAAATCGTGAGGCAACGTCAAAACATTGGGTACAGCAATAATTACGTGGCCACCCGGTTTTAACTTGCTACGCAGTTGTATTAGAAAGTCTAGCGGATGCTCAAGGTGTTCCAGGACATGGAATGCCGCAATCAGGTCTAGACTGTTATTCTCGACATGCGCTTCGTGAAATAAGGCATTTTCCACTTCCAGATCAAAATGCTGGCGCGCAAAACGCGATTGAACCACTGACGGTTCAACTCCCCTGACACGCCACGAGTGTTTAGCCATCAAATGCAGAAAGTGGCCGTAGGCACAACCAATCTCCAGCATTTCCCCTGGCGTAAATGCCTTCACATATTCCAGCCTGGATTTTGCCAGTTGATTGATGACGTTGTCATCTCTTAACAGAAATGCCTCATCATAGCTTTGCGAGTATTCGCTATAATCCGCCCGCACCTCTGATTCGATAAGCGAATAGATGTGACCACAATTCTGGCAAGCTCCGACGGACAAACCTGTATTGGACCAAATCGACTCAAATGACGATGAATGGCAAACTGGACAGCTTCTGCTTTCCATACTAGGTCTCGAGCAAGGCATTAATCAGTCGCTCTCCGCCGCTACCATCGACCAATGTCGTTGCAGCGCTTCCGAACGATGTAAGCTGTGTACGGTTTTGAACAAGCGCGATCAACTGTGTGGCTAATTCATCGACTGATGACGATGTATATATGCCTGTCTCGATCGCAGGCCAATTATCGTAGGCCTTCATTAGCGATACACCAACGAGGTGATGTGCGTCTGTCGGCTCGATCAGGAAACACCCAAGCCCGACGGCAAACGCCTCTAGCATGCTCACGCCTATCTTGGTTACCACAATATCGGCAGACGAAAGAACTCTTCCAACCTCGCTAATGCCAACATGAATGGTAGCCTGTAAATTGCCTGCGTATTGTTGCAGCGCTGCCGTTTTTTGACTAGGATCCGTCAGCAATATTTCGATTTTCCCGTCAAACTGAATTTTATTTAAAGCTCCTAGAAAACTGGAAAGATAGTCTTCGCTGAAACCGCCACCAAGCGCAAAAACAATCGTGGTGTACTTCCCTAGACCCGGACTTGCCTTGGCTTGATAATTCAGCACATCAGATTTCAATACACAGTAATCAAAACCGTAAAGATAACGAACGTTATCACTGTGTGCTAATGCGGCGATTCTATCTGATGTCATCATAGCGTCAGACACGATGTTTGCCTTTGTTCTGGCCGGACCGCTGTCATCCATAAGCAGAACGACTTTTCCTTCCGCCATATCTTTTTCGACCACTTCAAGCGGACTACCAACAGGCACGTCGCGAATAATATAAGCCACGGTCTCTGATGCGAATGGATCAGGCAATGCTATACCAAACGCACTCATGATATGGGTGGTCTCAACATCGACTGGCGCAACAGTTGCCCGTATTCCCTGTTTCCGGGCCTGCTCAGCCAGCGCAAACGATCTATGTAAATGCCCGTATCCGAACTGCTTAGATGCATGTGTATAGATAATGAGGTCTTCATTCATTGACGAAGTCAGCATAGTTAACCAGTTGGCCCGCCAATACTGGTCGGACAAGCTTTTTCCCAACCAGAGACTCCATATGCCGTGGTTCAAATTGCCCTTCTGCTGGACGAAGGGCCGCCATATCCAGCTCGCTTACCGAACATCCTTCTTCCATGCTTCGCCTCCAGTACAATGAACGACGCCCGCCTATTCGTCCTCCCTGCTCAGTGCGCATGCAACGTTTTTCGCCGTTACCGAGAGCACTTTCAATTTCGCGAATCCGTGCAATCATTTGTGAAAATTCATTCATTTCCATTGCAAAAGGACTGTCTGGGTGACCGGCGTCTCTCGAAAAAGTAACGTGTTTCTCAATCACACGCGCTCCTAAGGCGACTGCCCCTATCGCTGTTGCATCTCCCGGATAGTGATCGGAAAACCCGATAGGCAAATTGAAAAAGTTCGCCATATTGGGTATCGCACGAAGATTGGCGTCGCTAATATCTGGTGGATAGGCGCCAACACAATGCAATAGTATTGTATTTTTTCTTGCATCGCCTAATGCGTCCAAGGCAGCTTCTATCTCTGCATAATCTGACATCCCGGTCGATAAGATAACGGGCAAACCCATGCGACCAACTCTGCGTAGCAATTGTGTATACGTCAGATCGCCGGAGGCAATCTTGATTGCCCGACATCCTATTTCATTCAGTAAATCGGCGCGATCCAGATCAAACGGGGTCGATAAAAAGTCTACGCCGACAGTGTCGCACTCCTGTTTGAGTTGCACATGCCACTCAATTGGCAACTCGTATTTTTGGAGCACGGGAATTGCCGCCGATGGTTGTCCTGTTTTCTGATCAATTCCATTTTGTAGCGTTGAGGTATTCCAGGATTGAAACTTCACCGCGTCTGCGCCGGACTTCGCACACGCGTGCACATAGTCCCTGGCTAGCGAAAGATCGCCACCAAAGTTTGAGCCTATCTCGGCGATCACATAGGTTTTTTGGTTTTGTAAAACTTCGTCATACCAACTTGTGCTCATATTTTGTTCCTATCACGTATTACTGTTCTTTGTCATCGACAAAGCGCTCTCTAAGCCTTTGCGGCGCTTCGATGAGAGCGCATATTCAACACTATGTAAAATCCAAATTCTGCAGGTCTTCGCATTTAACTATCTTTCCGTCTTCGCTCCCACCGGTAACTAAGCGCTGGTCAGAATTTTCACCAAACACACCAACATAGCGATACGGTGATAACAATACCTTCAATGTCTGCGGATTGGGTTGCAGCAATTTAGCTTGAATTCCGTCAATTTTGATTCGTTCAAGCGTATCCGCATCAAATGAAATAATTTCCACCCCAACGCCGATTTGGTTGATCAAACTCTCCACAAATACATTCAAACGGCGCCTGACATTGTCACTGGATATCGCATCTTTACCCAAAAATATTGCGACCGTACACGACACATCTTCGAGACTTTTTTGCCGAACATTACGATTAGTGTCCAAGACACCAGGATGAGACAAGGCCAGTTCTATTACATTGGCGAGATTATACTCCAGCGACTTTTCCTTGAGCACAGAATAGAGCGCCTTGTGAAAGGCCAGATCCGCAGGGGTATCAATAGAGATTCGGTGTTGTAATTGATAGAAGATAGCGTCATCTGCAATATGCGCCACACCATAGTCACGGAAAAGATCAGGCTTCTTCCAAATGGCCGGAAACTGATGTTCACGCAGCTCCGCAGTATCAGAGAGTCTATCCGCTTTATTCCACACCTCGAAAACGGAAACCAGAACGCCCTCATGTATCGGACGTCTGTTGTTCAGGCGCGAAAACGACGCAATACCAACATCAGGACTATTTTTTATCGCACTGATCAGACGACTAATACTGCTAGAACTCAACAGGGGACAATCACCGCTCGCAAGTACGCATATCTCTGCCTCATAGATTTTCGCAGCAGAAACCAGTCTTCCAACAACATCATTTTCATTGCCATCGTATAAAAAAAGATTGACGCTTTCGCCATCGGCAAATCCATTCAATACCTGGCTGGCGTTAGTATTAGGAGCGCAAATAACAATGTCATCGAACTGATTTACATCTTTCAGTCGCTTGATAACCCAGGACAATAGACTGTGATCCCCGATCATTTCAAAGTGCTTACCGGGCAAACGAGTTGAATTCAATCTAACGGGCACAAAGGCGACAGTTTTTCGAGCCGACAAGCTAGCCCCCTAACTCAAAACGAAACCCTTCTATCCATGGGAACGCTTCGTCGTCATCCATGTAAGCGGCAGAAAACAATTTCCCGTCGGGGGCAATGAGTGCGTCAGCATAGCCACCGTTATACAAATTCTCATACTCGGCCAATACACATATACGTTTCCACACACCGTCACAATATTCCGCCGCTGAAATCGCAGGCTGGTGATTATCGAGATCGCGGTAGAGTAACACGGGCCTGTCACCGCCTTTAATCAATACCGGAGAGTGTCCGTGCAGACCGGTCTCCTGTACGGGTAGCCAATCAGTCATACCTGATTCAGAGATCGCAAAATAAAGCGGATTGGGTTTAGCTTCGGCACGGATCACTGCAATCCACTTACCGTTGCTCATCTGCACGAAGGTATTTTCATTCAGATATTTCTTGAGTGCATCGGAGTGAACGATTACTGATTTGATGTACCAACTATTTCCTCTATCCTGCGACCCAAGTATTACTGGCGAATGCATGATATCGCCCTCAACTGTAGCGTAGCTCGACATAAGCCACTCTCCTGTGTCGATAAGCCTCACATGCCCGTAGACCGCTGCTACCAATACGCCACCGTTGCGACGATCTATCAGGGAGTTGATAGGCCGACGATTTAAAATGAGCGGACTTTTACCGTGTGTAGCTTCGTCGAGTCGAGAAGCATCAAAAATGCTGATATAGGGAACGTTTTCCTGATTGTTTCGATAATGCCTGGAAACCAGAACGCACTGTCCGTCGAACGGGCCACTCAGTATTGCGTCAAGATCATTGGGAAGCGTATGTGTTTGATTAAAGAAAACGGGTACACGTTGCCAGCGATTCTCCGTCCCACCGTCACCGAAATAAAAATAGATTTTGCCACCATCTCCATGCGGGGTTTTCGAAGGCGTGACACCCTGTCGGCACGCCATCCAGATTCTGTCGCCATGGCAAATCAAGGTAGGAAAAGCGGAATAGCGACCACTTTTTTTAGGCTCGATGGAAAACTGTCTTTCGACTTTCATCGTGTGTTTTCACTGACTCCGCAAACTATCTACCAGTCCCAAAATCGTTTCGATTACACGCTGCACATCGGCATTAGTCATTGCCGGAAAGATCGGCAAACTGATAATTTGCCGAGACACCTGCTCCGCAACCACGCAATTCGCCGCTGGATACATCTCTTTGTAAAAGGGCTGCAGGTGGACCGGAAAATAGTGAACATTGACACCAATCTGCGCTTTGCGCAATTGCGCAAACAGTTCATCGCGATCAAGTTCACCATCGCTAATGCTTATGATATAGAGGTGCCAGGCATGACCTATCTCGCTTACCGTTGACAGCGGCGCAATACCGAAAACAGTGGAAAAAACCTCATTGTAGATCTGTGCAATCTCTCGTCGTCTGTCGATAAAGTGTTTGAGTTTAGATAGCTGACTCAGCCCAAGAGCAGCATGAATATCACTCATACGATAGTTATAACCCGGCGCATGCATTTCGTAATACCAGTTATTCGACAATTCGCGCTGTTGACTGTCTCGCGACATGCCATGATTGCGAAACCGGCGCGAAAATTCTGCCAGCGATTTGTTGTTTGTGACCAACATTCCACCCTCACCACAGGCAATAGCCTTGACGGGATGAAAGCTGAAAACGGTGATATCGGCCAGGGTTCCCACCGGCCTTCCTTTGTAGCTTGCACCCAGTGAATGACAGGCATCGGCAACAAGAATCAAATTGTGTCTATCGGCTATTTTACGCAGCGCGTCATAGTCACAAGCTTGTCCGGCGAAATCCATGGCAATAATGGCGCGAGTGCGAGCGCTAATTCGTTGTTCAACGCTAGCGGTATCAAGCAACAAAGTGTCCGCATCGACATCCGCGAATACCGGCGTTCCTCCCTGATACACAACACAGTTCGCGGTAGCGAGAAAAGTCATCGTCGGAACGATAACCTCGTCACCAGGACCAATACCAATACTGGCCATCGCGCAATGTAAAGCGGCGGTGCCACTACTTACAGCGATGGCGTATTCCGCACCACAAAACTTTGCAATAGCATCCTCAAACTGCGAAACCTTCGGTCCGGTCGTTAACCAGGGTGAGCGCAATGTTTCTACAACGGCATCGATATCCTGCTGATCAATCGTCTGACGTCCGTAAGGCAACATAGGCGTTTTCAGAACCCCATTTGAGAGATCATGCGACGCAATTGGTCGACGTCCAGCCAGTCCTCGTTTTTTTCGCTGCTGTATTCAAATCCATTTGGACAACAGGTGCCACCTTTCCGGGCAGCCTTTTCCTTGCGTTCATTTTTTGGATCGATATAGGTGGGGTATATGATAAAGCGGTCTTGCAGTTCAATGGTGTAACGGGCGTCATCACGCGCCACCATCACTTCGTGTAATTTCTCACCCGGTCGAATACCGACGACGTTCAGTTCACACTCCGGCGCAACTGCGTGAGCTAGATCGGTGATTCTTACACTGGGTATCTTGGGCACGAAAATCTCGCCACCTTCCATACCTGTCATACAATCAAGTACAAACTCAACAGCCTCATCCAGGCTAATCCAGAAGCGTGTCATTTCCGGATCAGTAATGGTCAGCGCGCCAGTTTGCTTTTGACGCATAAACAAGGGCACCACGCTACCGCGACTGGCGACAACATTGCCATATCGCACCACGGCAAAGCGCGTTTTCTTTGTACCGCGATAATTATTCGCCGCGACAAACATCTTGTCCGCACACAGCTTGCTCGCACCGTATAGATTAATGGGATTGGCGGCCTTGTCTGTGCTCAGATTGATCACCGTGCTGACATTGCAGTCCAGCGCAGCCTCAATAACATTGGCGGAACCGTTGATATTGGTCTTGATCGCTTCAAAGGGATTGTATTCACAGGTGTCAACCTGCTTAAGGGCGGCAGCATGAATCACCACGTCTACTTGATCGAAGGCGCGATAAAGACGGTTCTGATCACGCACATCACCAATAAAATAACGAATATAGGGAAATTCTGACTTGGGAAAGCGCGCCGCCATCTCCGATTGTTTGAGCTCGTCACGACTGAAGATGATTAACTTGCGCGGACGAAATCGCTGAGTCACGATTTCGACGAATTTTTGACCAAACGACCCGGTTCCCCCGGTCACCAAAACTACTTTGTCATTTAGCATTCGGGTTTACGCCTTCCTTTTACTCAGTGATAGCGTCAGGCATAAAGTACCACACATTAACCGTATGGCGACATTTTTTAAACGCGAGCAAGCACTTCACTGGTCGAGAAATTGCTACTGAGGTTTATGCGCCATATTCCAAACACCCATGCCAGCGGAGATCTGTTTCAGAAGGCCGTAGACCGATTTCGTCAGGGAGATCTGGAGCAGGCTCGTGGCCTGTGTGAAAAATTGTTGCGCACACAGCCGAGCAACGTCCAAACGCTTCAGCTCTATGGCACTGTCTTGTATTTCGGCAAGACTCTGGACCAGGCCGCAACCGTCCTGCAAAAAGCCGTGAAGCTTCACGACAATAGCCCGGAAACACATAACACGCTCGGATGTGTCTATAAAGACAGCAACAGTGCAGAACTCGCTGAACAACATTTAAAACACGCCTTAGCACTGCGCCCAAATTACGCTGCGGCAATGCTGAATCTCTCAATACTCTACATACAGACTAAGCGCCTAGCTGAGGCGATTGAATCGCTGAAGACGCTGGTTGGGCAAGAACCTCAGCACGCCAAGGCCAACTATCTGCTTGGCCAGTGCTTTCTGGATGGTGGTTTGTTACAAAACGCCATACACCACTTTCGAATCTGCTGGTCACTCTCGCCGCAGGACATCGACTTGAGCGCAAAGCTAGCAAGCCTTTACTTACACCAACGCATGTTTAACGATGCACGCAACGTCCTTGAACAAAGCAGTAGATATGCGCCTCAGGCCTTTCCCCTATTATTGCAATGGGGAAACCTGCATCTCGAAGAAGGTCGCCTGGACGAAGCAGAACATTTGTATAAGCGCCTGCTAAAAGAGAATGACAATAGCGAAATACTGCTCAACAATCTCGGTGTTATCGCCGAAAAGCGCGAACAATACGAGCAGGCAAACGACTATTACCTGCGTTCGCTTGCAATCAAACCCGAATCGACGCTTACCTTGGTCAACCTCGGAAGAGTTGCCTGGCGGAAAAATGAATACCGCGCAGGACGACAGTGGTGTGAAAAGGCGCTGCAACTTGCCCCAAATGATGTGGGAGCGAAGCTGTGTCTGGCCAACATCACCGAGTCAGAATCAGACATCTCCGGCGCTGAACAAATATTGCGCACCCTTATTGAACAGGATGGCGACAACTTCAAGGCCTGGTATAACCTCGGGAATCTGCTGCAACGACGCGGAGACCTGGTTCACGCGGCGCAATGCTATCGAGCAACGTCACGCTTGAATCCCACCTATGCCGATGCATCACTCAATCTCGGAATTGCATTATTAACTATGGGCCAGTTCGAGGAAGGCTGGCACCACTACTTTCACCGCCTGCGATTTCCGCCAGACGGTATTTGCCTGAGCCCGATTGGTCAACAGGCATCATATACCGGAAAAAAAATATTGCTGCTGCGCGCGCAAGGGATAGGAGACGAAATTCTGTTTCTGCGCTATGCCACGCTACTTGCCGAACAGGGAGCAACACTCACTTACTGCCCAAATAAAAAGCTACGCGCAATTATTGAGCGTTTACCGTTTATTGACTCGGTGCAAGATGAGAACAACCCCGATCAGCGAGGCCATGACTTTACATTTATGGTCGATGATTTACCTTTGATAACCGGCTGCACCTCGAAAGATGACATGCCATCGCCGATCACATTTCAACCGTTGCCAGACAAAATCGTCCAAATCAAACACCGCCTACTACCATACCAGGATGGCAAACCTATCGTCGGCCTGACCTGGCGCGCAGGCGCCCGAAAGGCAAACACCGGCTTCGAAAACGCACGCGTACTCAGCAAACAAATTGAATTGGAAAAATTCGCAGCGATGGTTCACGGCTTAGACGCGCACTTCCTCATTCTTCAACGTGATGTGGAAACCCAGGAACTTTCCACATTGGCAGAATTACTCACTGTACCTGTTCACGATTTTTCAGACCTAAACGATGATCTGGAAGGAATGATCGCACTACTCGCGCAACTCGACGACTATATCGGCGTGAGCAATACCAATATGCACTTGATGACAGCAATAGGCGGCAGCGCACAGGTTTTGGTTCTCTTTCCACCGGATTGGCGTTGGATGTATAGCGGCGATAGCACGCCCTGGTGTCCCGGTTTTCACATTCTTCGCCAGTCGCCCGAAGGGGAGTGGCCCGCGCTTTTTCCACTGGGACACAAACACTGACCCATTTAACGGCGCATTTTTTGTACGGTATGAATCACGACCAACGTCGCTTTAGCCTACACCACCGAACTGGTAAGACTGAATGACCATACACCAACCAATCTACATAGTCGGCATGCATCGCTCAGGCACGTCTATGCTTACCCGTTTGCTGGAGCGGGCGGGACTCTTTGTCGGATACAATAAAGAGGGCAACAACGAAGCGATTTTTTTTCTCCAGCTGAATGAGTGGATGTTACGGCAGGCCAATGCCAGCTGGGATAATCCGTACAACTTTCAATTTATCAACCAAGAGCTCGAGGAATATTTCGTTGAGGTACTGCAAGCACAATTAAGGGCAAATGCGCCTGCGGCTTTTTTAGGCCCTAATCTGGCAACACAACACCCGGATCTACACCAATTGTCGTTCAGCTGGGGCTGGAAAGACCCGAGAAACTGCATCACTTTACACATCTGGAAACGAATTTTCCCTGATATGAAGGTGTTAAACATCTATCGCAATCCCATCGACATCGCCTATAGCTTGCACAAACGTGAGCTCAGCTACGCACAGCGTATGGAAGCGAGCCTGGTCGCTCATCCCGGTAAGGTTGCCACTGGCGAATTCAAACGCCACCGATCTCCGCGGGTTTTTCATCTGCATGAGGGCGTAAAACTGTGGAAAGAATATTTACAACAGGTCGACAAACAGCGCGGGCTATTTTCTAGTGCTGACTGGCGCGACGTACACTATGAAGAATTCCTGCAGAACCCCGTTGGGACGCTAACAGACCTGGTGCAATTTTGCGGCATGGATAACACGGTTATTGATATCGCTGAGTTGGCGAAAGACGTCAAGCAAGAACGGCGTTATGCCTTTACTCAGAACCCGTCACTAACAGCACTCTACAATGAGGTTCGCACCGACCCGCTGATACAATCGCTTGGATATGGAGATATCCCACTGGAATAACTCGGACAAAAGGTGCACATTGCTGAGGATCGAGGCAACAACATCGGAAAGTCTTTATCGGTAAAGTCAAATGGCGATAATTGACATCTCTTGTTTCGAGTTATAAAAAACGTCAGGCATTTTTTTTCAGGGCTTCACAGACTCTCATCCAGTGCCCAGCGATCACTGCAGGTGAATGATGTTCCTGAATGAAACTCTGGGCATCGCGAATTCGCGTCGACAGGTTCGCTACATTTTCCCGCATATCTTCCAGACCACGTGTGATACTTTCACCCACATACATCCACTGTGCAAACGGCTGATAGGCAGGTACGGGATGCGCCACGACGAAACGCCCTGCCCAGGCAGATTCGATTAGCCGATTCGGACTCTTAACCGCACGACGTTCATCAGCGGTACTTGGAATTATGACGGCGTGACAGGCGTGCATTTGTCTGGGCATAGTATCCAGACTCCACTTTACAAAAGTCATACGCAGCCCGCTGGTGGTGTGCGAATGAAAATCATGTATCGCTTTTTCCAGTCCCTTAATTGGCGAGGTCACTACACTCAGTTCCACGCGACTATCGCGGGCAAAAGTCTCCAGCTCCGGAATCACTGATAGCAATGAGTCTATATTGGTATGACTGCCGAACCATAGAAGATTCAAGGGTTCGTCAATGCGAGAAAGCGCTTCGCCGCGTACACCTTCGTACGGATCGGAAATGACTTGAATCGGCACTTCACTATATTTTGCGGCAATTCTTGCCATTTCAGGCGTTGACGCCACAATAAGATCGGCATGTTGCGCCATGTAACGATAAAACTCACTTTTGTTGCGTTCAAAGTGATTGTCACACAGGTCAAAAACGACGGATACACCCGCTTTTTTTACTCGGTTGAGCAAGCTCTTTGCGACCTTGTTAAAGGTCTTGCCGAAGATCACCACATCTGCGTGATTTATCTGTTCAAAAGAATGCTCAGTGGTGTTCTGATCAATATTCAGTAATTCGATTTGTGCACCGCGTGTTGACATCTCCATCGCGGGAATCGTCATCCGATATCGCGCACTGGCAAGATCGGAGTACGGCTTTCCATCAACGATGCTTATGTTTCCAGATGATAACCAGGCAATGTTCATTTGCAGTATCTCAACACATCATTTGTACCCAACTGTTTCCGCCTTTTTTCAATACTGAAATTTCACTACTAGCCATCCTACTCCAGTCAGCATTCATGCCAGGGCTGACGATTTATAAGCGCTATTCGCTGGTATTATCTGCAATGCTCTCTAAAAGCCGGCGCGATAGCCCGGTCAAGATTTGCCGCTGAGTTGTCGATAACTTCCCCAGATGTATTGGAATCTGGATAGCAATAATTCAGTGCAACAGGCGGCAAGAAAGTGAACGTTCACACTCTACTCAAGGAAGCGGTAAAGGCGCACAAACAACGGAACCTCGCGGAAGCCGAGCAGTTGTACAAACGCGTGCTTGCCATAGAGCCCAATAATGTCGATGCCACACATTATCTGGCGCTCATCGCCCAAGAGGTAGATCGGCACGATATTGCCGTTCAGTTGCTTGAAAAAGCACTTTCCTTTGCGAAAAATGATGCGAATATTCGATACAATCTGGCGCTATCACTACAAAAGCTTGAGCGCTTTGAAGATGCTCGTCATCACTACTACGAAGCGATCAAACTCAATCCCTCGCTTTCTGTTGCCTACAACAATCTTGGCGTTATTTATCAGCAGGAAGGCTTGCACGACAAAGCCAGCGCGCTATTTCAAAAAGCGATTAGCCTGGACTCAGGTTTCGCCGATGCCTATTTCAATCTCGCGCAAAGCAAGCGTTTTAGTGGCAGCCCTGAGATTGCGACAGAGATTGAAAATCTACTTAAACAGAATGATCTTAAGCAAAACGAGGCGATCGCCTGTCACTTTGCCCTGGGAAAAATATATGACGATTTACAATTATATACCCAGGCTTTCGAACATTATCGTGAAGGTAATGACTTAAAGAACCAGGGATTCAACATCGAGGCATATCGCAAGTATGTCTACACCATCGAAAGCGTTTTCGACGCAGAATTACTGGCGCGCAGCAATCGCAATCATACGGCGATTGGCGAGCTGATATTCGTCCTCGGCATGCCCAGGTCGGGCACTACCTTAGTCGAACAAATCATAGGCGCCCATCCCAAAGTCACGACTGGTGGCGAAATGGGGATAATTGGTAACTTTATCGATGAGATCGACCAGATAGTGGATGCCGCTGAACCCTATCCACAATGTATTGCTGAATTGTCCAACGAAAAAATTCGCGAACTATCCGATCGGGTACTTATCGAGTTGGAACGCCGCCGCCCAGGATTTCTGGTTTTGACAGACAAAACGCCCGTAAACTTTCTGCATGTCGGACTGATACATTTATTATTTCCAAAAAGCCGTATCATTCATTGCACACGCAACCCTCTGGACACATGTCTGTCTTGTTACTTTCAGAATTTCAATCGTCGCCATCATTACAGCAGCGACCTGAAAACACTCGGCCAGTTTTATCGTTTGCACGAGCATCTACTTGAACACTGGAAAAACCTGTTGCCCGATCGCATACTCAGCGTCAACTACGAACAGCTGGTAAGTCACGGCGAGGAAGAGATACGCCGCATCATCGACCATTGCGGACTTGACTGGTCCGAGCAATGCCTGCATTTCGACAAGAACGCCAATAGTGTACGCACCGCAAGTAACTGGCAGGTCAGACAGCCTTTGTATAAGCGCTCAGTCAATCGTTGGGAAAACTACCGGGAATTTCTCGGGGAGTTGTTTGAAGGCCTGGATTTGGATCAAAAGCTGTTACTGTAAGACGATACGGCTTTCTTACCCGTAGCCATACGCTGGCTTTCAGCGCGATGAGTTTCTCTGGCGCGCTGTCCCATTTGCAGAATAATCGCATTCAGCTCAGTCAACAGCTGTAGCTTTTGCCGAATCTGCTCCTGTTCAAACTCGCTCAACGAATCCATAGAAAAATCGGGAAGAATATTTTGTCTTTGTTGTTCTAATGACTCGACTTGTTCCCATTCACCTACGGTTGCCATTTGCAGCATTTCATGGCTTAGCGTAAGCAAGGTATCGAGTTTCTGTTGACTGTCCATGTGACACCACCTGTTACACTGCGCCTGTCACACCCGGTGAATCACCGGCCTGTTCCTCGGCAAGTCCCGCCTGAGCCTGTTGCTGGCTATCAATCTGCATCCAGGCCTCTTTAATCGTATTGATCAAACTGGTAACTTCGTCGAGCTTGCGCACATCATTTTCGGCATTGGCCAATACCAGTGTCCGTTCCATGTAGTCATACAGCGCCTCAAGATTGCTTGCAATGTCACCACCTTTTTCAAAATCCAGACTTGCGCGCAGTCCGCCTACGATCGAAATAGCCCAGCTGATAAAGTTTCCCTTCTGTGAGATATCGCCCCTTTCCATATGCCCTTTGGCATTGGCAATTTTATCTAGTGCGCCTTCAAGCAACATCAGGATTAGCCGATGCGGGCTGGCATAGGCCGTACCCGAGTGGGCGCCAACCTTACCGTATGCTTTGATCGCACTATGGGCTTTTGGGGAACTCATATAACAACTCCTCTATACGACATCCTGGCTACATTATGACTTCTTTGGACCTGGCAAATTCTTCAACTGATTCTCGAGATAGGTTCCCGTCGTATTCAGCTGTGCTACCAATGCGTCCATCGTACTAAACTTTAATAAATAACGTTTCTCCAGGTCGGACAGCCTGGTTAGCAAGGTTGATCGATCACTGTTAATTGTATCAATCTGTTCATTGAATATCTGGCTGCGCGAGGCAATTATGCCATCCGAATCCAGATAACTGTCGAGCAAATCATCCAATGCAGAGAACACACCGGTTATATTCTTTACTCGGTCGCTATAGGTTGCCGTCGCGCCGATATAGTCGACTTCCATATCTTTAAAAAGGTTTCCAGTACCTGTAAGAGTACGCCCGCTACCAGTCGCACTTTCACCGCCTATGGTGCCTTGCACATTGGTGCCAGACTGTATGGCGGAAACCGCAAAACCCAGGTTCAAATACTGCAGTTGTGCGTCAGTAATTTCCACTGATGAGGTACTGCCCCATTCATTAGACGTTATGCTGAACTGACTGCTCACAGCGTCAAAATTTACAGTGACAGATGACTTTTGGCTACTCGCCTGTAATGCACTATTTATTGCCGTTTGCAGTTGCGTTGCAATATCGGCTTCGGATAAACCGGCACCAATAATGTTATCTATCGTGATTTCCAGACCACCATCGACTCTCAACTTCAAAATATCCGAAGCTGTCATGGTATACGGACCAGCTGCCGCCACGCCCGAGGTATACGCACCATGGGTTGCCGCTGCGGTAATATCGATGGCGATGTATTCTGAAGAAATATTTGGCGGTGTATAACCGAACTCCAGATTATTGGCCAGTTTGCCATCTTTCGTACCGGCAAGACCACCGGCAAAAAGATTCCGCACCTCATCCAGGTCTGACGACAACGCAGTAGACAACTTGGAGGAGTCTAAGCTAAGCGTTCCATCTTCGTTTGTGGTAATACCGACCGATGCAAACGAATTATAGGTCACACTCGGATCATAAAAACTGGAAACACTGGTATTCAAGACACCGCGAATTCGGCTTTCAATTCCACGCAACACCGAATCACCAATGAACATGCCCGACTCTTTGGATTCAGAATCGTAGTAAGTCAAATCTTTTAGCAAAGTGGACAACTCATTGAAGGCGTCGACAAAGCTTCCTACCTGTGTCGCCAGTGTTGCCGTGCTGGCGGAAATGCGTAGTGTCGATACGGTTCCTGATTCCGCTTTTTTAAGATTAAGCGTAACGCCTTCGATGGCACCAGAGATTGTATCGGTATCGCTACTAACGGTAACCCCGTCTATGATTGCAACAGCGTCTTGAGCTGCCAAGGATTCCGTCATGTGCTGCGTGCCAGTCGGATCATAAGTCAACATAGAGAGTCCGTTGGCATCCGTGTCATTACCATCCGAATCGCCACTCACCGCGATGCGCATGCTATTTGCCGCGCCGCTCTCGGAATTCAAGGTTAACTGATATCCACTGCCATTATAGATAACACTAGCGGTAATGCCGATATCCGCATCGTTTATCGCATCTTTGATGCCATTCAATGTACCGTCAGTAATATTGATCGTTGCCTGGCGCGAAGCATCAGGTGTATAGGTCGGACCAGCGGTCAATTCACCAAAATCTATGGTCAATGTACCGGTACCAACCACCGCGCTGGTATCAGCAACTTCGGCAGCCACCAGGCTCTGTGCCTGAGAAAGACTTTCCACCTGAATGGAGTGGGCGCCAATTGCCGCTTTGGTCGTTGCCGAGGCGGTAAAAAGTGTTTCATTGGTAGAGGTAGCGTTCAACTTGCTGTAAGAGGAGGCTAATTTGAGGCTTAAATAAGATGACTGGAAACTGGACAAGGCACTCTTTACAGTTGCCATTGCACCGATCTTGGCCTGGAGTTGTGTCTCCTTTCTGTCCAGACGCAACTGCTTGGCGCTGCCTTCGGCAGCAACCAATTGGCCTACAAGTCCTTGAATATCAAGACCTGAGCCTACGCCTAATGACGAAATTGCCATAATAGTTCTCCTCTACCTTCTCAGTATCGGCCATGGCCGTACCAAGATTGAGAAATTCATGACGACACTGCGAATAGTGTCCTCTACCAGAAATTTGCAAGTGATATGCCAATCAAGCCTTGGTATCGAAGATCACGCCCTGTGCGCTTTGCAGGCGCTTGGCGATTTCCAACATTTCTTCTGATGGAATCTGGCGCAACACTTTTTGCGTCGCTGCGTCTTTGATCGTCACTACGGTTCTGCCGGTATCAGAATCAATCTGAAACTGCAGTTCGCGATCCAGGTTTTGTGTGTGGCTCTTTATTGCTTCAACTGCCTTTGCAATATCGTCCTGACGTGCCGGAGAAACGTTGGCTTGCGCAGGTGTTTCCTGTGCCGACTTGGCAGCCGCTTGCGTTTCTGTTTGGCGAGTTGAGGCAAGGGCATCAGCATGCTCTACTTCAGACGCTGTATTTGTAGCCTGCCCCCGGGTTTGAGGTGTATCAAACTGGGCCGGTAATCGCTTAATGTCTTGTATATCCATTACGATCACCTCTCTCATCTTGAAAGGAGTTGGGGCGGCGCGAGCCGCCCCTCACCTGTTAACTCAAAAGACTCAACACGTTTTGCGGAATTGCATTGGCTTGCGCCAACATCGCAACACCCGCTTGCTGCAAGATCTGGTTACGTGTCAACTCAGCTGTTTCGATAGCAAAGTCGGCATCGCGTATCCGTGATCGTGCGGCACTGAGGTTTTCTACATTGGTTTCGAGGTTACGTATCGTAGACTCAAAACGACTTTGTAGAGCACCAAAACGTGCACGCTGGCTACTGACTTGCGCCAGCGCAGCATCCACGACAGATAGCGCTAGATTACTGCCCGTTACCGTGCTGATATCTAGATCCGCTACCTTTTGCAAGGTAGAAGCTTCTGTCGAGTTGTTAAGTGCATGGCTGGTATTGGAATCCGTGATGGAGAATGATTTCTCTGCATCAAAGAAAACCTCACCACTACCAACCGCCGTCGACGCTGTACCATCATTACTCAATACGGTCGAAGACGCTTCCGCAGTTCCTTGCACACCAGCACCACCTGTTACGGTAACCGTACCGGAATTGGTGTAAGTCGTGTCGCTGACTACAACGTTTTCACCTTGATAATGCGTTAAGGTGATACCTGTGCCATCGTCTTTGACCTTGGCAACGACACCGGTCTTGGACTGGTAGTCGTTAAATGCTTGTACCGCGGCAGACAGAGACTCGGTCCCTGTAGCGGCGGAAAGGTCGAAGCTGATAGTCGAGGCGGTTGCATTGTCACCATTGACAGTCAACTGATAAGTACCGGAACTGGAGAAAGCCAGATCGATTTCCGTTACGGCAGTAGCTTTAACACCGGTAGACTCACTAACCAGATTAACTGATTCTGCGATGTCTGCAGCGTTATCAGTCGAGACGTAGGAAACGGCTTTGGTCCCTTCCGAACCGACGACAGTGAGTGTTCCAGCGGCGGTAAAACGATCCACACCTTGCGCTACATGGTTGTTCTGACCATAAATACGATAATCACCGTATTTATCAGTCTTGAAGTTTCCAGTGGTGGCGACAATGGTCTGATTGGCATTGGCACCGATTTGAAACAGTGCGGTACCGAAAGAGCCGTCAAGTATCTTCTGACCATTAAACTCTGTGGTCTTGGCGATACGGTTAAGTTCTGCTGTTAGCTGACCAACCTCCAGTTGCAGTGCCTTGCGGTCACCTGATGAGTTGGTTGCATTGATGGACTGGACTGCAAGCTCGCGAACACGCTGCAGGATGGTACTAGCCTCCTGCAGGGCGCCTTCTGCGACCTGAGCCAGAGAGATACCATCGTTTGCGTTTCGAGTAGCAACAGATAGACCGCGGACCTGGGCGGTAAACCGCTCAGATATCGCGAGACCAGCGGCATCGTCTCGAGCGCTGTTGATGCGCAATCCAGACGATAGCCTTTGCAATGACGTACTTAATGAGCCTTGAGAACGGTTTAGGTTCTTCTGCGCATTAAGTGCCATCACATTGGTATTAATTATTTGTGGCATGACGCTATCCTCAAATTATATTCATACCTCGAAAACTTCCTCCCTATAAATAGGAAGAATCCGAGCCCCGTAGGGTAAACTTCAGCGGATATACCTCTACTACCGGTATTCACCGCTCCCTGTCTTGGTTTTCGGCCTTTAACTGCAGCGATTGAGCGAAAAAAGGTAAAATATGACACGCGTCACACATTAATATTTCTCTTTAATACATATAGTTACACTTATTTTTTAATATCTATTATTAGTATTGGTCGTAGAGTTTTTCCAGGTTTTCGCGCCCGAACTAACACCGTTTTTTTCTTTTATTTCAATAGATTAAAGTTTCCAGGCATATTCTTGGGTATTGATGGTTTTTCTAGGGGGCAAATTCTTTCCTTGGGGTTTTTGTTGGATTTTTAAGTGCCGGAGTTGTCGCAAAGTGTACGGGTTAAGGTCTCCAGCTTGCCTTTCGCGCTGTGTCAGGTGTTCTGAGGGTGATGTCTCGCAAAACACGCTGTAAATACGTCCATGTACGCTCGACGGCCGCGTCCATGCGGCCGACGGTTTTGCGAGACATCACCCTCAGAACACCTTCCTTGCGCAGTCAAGCTGGAGACCTTAACCCGTACACTTCGCTCTTTACGTGCCGAGATTAATGCAGCTAATTGATTTGCTAGCTAACACAAATCGAGCACTGATAAATCTATTTCAGAAAGACGAAAAAAAGGCGGCCCTCAGGCCGCCTTGCAGTTTTGGAAACGCTATTTTTATCCTAGTAGACTCAATACGTTCTGAGGTATTGCATTGGCCTGGGCCAACATCGCGGTACCAGCTTGCTGTAGGATCTGGTTGCGCGTCAGCTCGGCGGTCTCGACTGCGAAGTCCGCGTCTCTGATACGAGAACGTGCAGCACTCAGGTTTTCTATGCTGGTTTCAAGGTTACGAATCGTAGATTCGAAACGACTTTGAAGAGCACCGAAACGTGCGCGCTGATTACTGACCTGTGCCAGTGCCGCGTCGACGATATACATCGCTGTGTTACTTCCTGTAACGGTACTGATGTCGAGATCAGCAACTTTCAACAATGAAGAAGCCTCTGTCGAGTTATTCAAGGCATGGCTGGTGTTGGAGTCTGTGATCGAGAATGACTTCTCAGCATCAAAGAAAATCTCACCGCTGCCAACTACGGAAGAGGCCGTACCTTCATTCGTCAATACCGATGTAGACGCCTCAGCAGTACCTTGAACACCTGCACCGCCGGTTAAGGTCACCGTACCTGAATTGGTATATGTGGTGTCACTTACCTGGATATTTTCACCCTGGTAATGCGTCAAGGTGATACCCGATCCGTCTTCCTTCACCTTGGCTACAACGCCAGTCTTGGACTGATAGTCGTTAAATGCCTGTACCGCAGAAGACAGGGACTCGATACCCGTATCTGAGTCAAGACTAAAACTGATCGTGACCGCAGATGTAGTGTTATCACCATTCAGGGTTAACTGATATGTACCCGAGGATGAGAACACCATGTCGATTTCGGTTAATGCAGTTGCCTTAACCCCTGTGCCTTCACTAACCAGGTTAACAGACTCTGCAATATCAGCGGCGTTGTCAGTAGTCTGGTAGTTAACCGTTTTGGTACCCTCAGATCCAACAATCGTCAAAGTACCAGCAGCGGTAAAACGATCCGCACCTTGCGCTACGTGGTTATTCTGACCATAAATACGGTAATCACCATATTTGTCTGTCTTAAAGTTACCGGTTGTTGCCACGATGGTCTGATTGGCGTTCGCGCCGATCTGGAACAGTGCTGTTCCAAATGTTCCGTCCAGGATCTTCTGACCATTAAATTCCGTTGTCTTGGCAATACGATTCAATTCTGCAGTGAGCTGTCCTACTTCCAGTTGTAGTGCCTTACGGTCACCGGCAGAGTTAGTGGCGTTGGCTGACTGTACTGCCAGCTCACGCACACGCTGAAGAATCAAGCCTGCTTCCTGCAGTGCACCTTCTGCCACCTGGGCCAAAGAGATACCGTCGTTCGCGTTACGAGCCGCTACCGTCAGACCACGAACCTGAGAAGTAAAACGCTCAGAGATCGCAAGACCAGCGGCATCGTCTTTGGCGGAGTTGATACGTAGACCAGATGACAGTCGTTGGAGAGATGTCGCTAGACCACTCTGAGAACGGTTTAAGTTCTTCTGAGCGTTCAATGACATTACATTGGTATTAATAATTTGAGGCATGATATAGCCCTCTGTAATAGCCCCGATAACAACAGGCGTAGATAGCCTACTGCTCGAGTAATATAGTCACAGCGGATATATCTCTCCTGGAGATATTTACCGCTCCCACGCACTTTTTCGTCCACCCACAACGAAACTTGAGAGGTGTTTGGCACTTTTGGCAAAAATCTGCCGTCTGGCTTAAAAGGCAATCCCCTGTAATTCAAGCAGATAGCCACGTCTGTATAACAACCGGCAAACGCTTGCCTGCTGACGCTTCCGCTGCCATATCAGCCACTTATGTACAAATTTCCAGCGCGTCCGGTCGGTATTTTGCACTCACCTGTGTTCACCACTTCAATCATTGGGACATCATGTCTGCGCAATTGCTTCAGCAGGCCGCCAAGGCCTTTAACCAGGGACAGTACCAACAATGCGTATCCCTGTGCGCGAAAATGCTTAAGCAGCAACCGCGAAATGTAACAGCAATGATGCTCCTGGGTCTGGCAGAGTTCCGCCAGGGAAGAACGGAAGAAGGTATCGCGCATTTACGCAAAATTCTGACTCTCGACCCCGGTCATCTCGAAACACTTAACAACCTGGCCATTATTCTTGAGCAGACCGCTCAATATGATGAAGCGAAAAACTGCTATCAACGCGCAATCACGGCCCATCCGAAGGCGCTCATGTCCTACGCAAATTTCGGTGACTTGTTGCGCAAGACCGGCCAAACAGAAAAAGCCATTGAAGTGCTTGAGCAAGGCTTGCATGTAGATGAGCAACACTTTCCCTGTTTGAATTATCTGGCCTTGTGCTATGAACAACAGGGAAAACGAACACAGGCAATCGCAATCCTAAGCCGCATTACCAAAATCGATCCGAATAATGAAAGAGCCAATGCCAATTTAGGCAGTCTTTACTATCTCGACAAACAATATGAACAGGCACTCTCACCACTTAACGACGCGCTGAGAATAAACCCTACAAGTCTTTCTGCGCTAAACAGCCTCGCTGCCACACTCATTGATATGTCGCGACTCGAAGAAGCATGGCCCTTCCTCGAACGCGCTATGGCTATTGCGCCGGAAGCGCCTGAGGTTTTAGACAACCTCGGCAAATGGTATCTATTCTCCGGTGAACTCGATCAGGCGCTGATTTATCTAAACCAGGCGAGCGAAAAAATGCCTGACAATTTAAAACCGGTTTGGCATCGTTCCTTTGTCTATTTATTAAAAGGTGACTATGCGCGAGGATGGGATGACTACTTCGCCGGATATACTTCCGGGGAACGGATGATACGCGCCTTTCCCTTTCCCGTCTGGCAGGGCGAATCACTACACGAAAAGACGATACTCATACACGCAGAGCAAGGTATTGGTGATGAAATCATGTTCGCCTCATGCCTGCCAGATGTCATTGCGGTTGCAGGACACGTCATTATTGAGTGTGATTCGCGACTGGGCGAATTGTACCAACGCGCTTTTCCAGGCGCCGAAATCATAAGTGGCCCACGCAGCGAAAACTTTGCGCAGCTATCACGCTTAACCAGTATCGATTACCACTTGCCTTGTGGGTGTCTGCCACGCCTGCTCCGACGTGATATCTCCAATTTTCCCGGCACGCCATTTCTTCGCGCCGACGAGGAAAAAATCCTGCGTTGGCGCAAGCGCTATCAGGACATAGGCGAGAATCTTAATGTCGGTATTTCCTGGCGCGCAGGAAAATTGAACAATCAGGAAAAACGCAGTATCCATCTCGTCGATATGCTACCTCTGCTAAGCCTACCCGGCATCAGCTTTATCAATCTTCAATATGGTGATTGCCAGCAAGAAATTGCTGATTTACGTAATCAATACGGCATCACCGTACACCACTGGCCGGACAGCGATCCCAAAAACGAACAAGATGATTTTGCCGCACAAATCAGCGCACTTGACGCCGTTTTATCGGTAAGTAACGCCACCGTTCATCTCGCCGGCGCGCTAGGCGTAAAAACATTCAATTTGCTACCCTATGTTCCGAGCTGGCGCTGGACGATGTACGGCGACAAAACACCCTGGTATGACTGTGTTGAACTATTGCGCCAGTCCTCAAACGAAGACTGGACCGAAGTACTGAGCAAGGCCACTGATCGACTACGGGCACTTGGCACGCATGGATGAATTATTGCAAACCGCGCATCAGTTACACACGCAGGGAAAAATACCTGAGGCAATTACGCGTTACCGCGAAATACTCACAAAACACCCCGAGCGAGATGACGTTCAAATTCTCTACGGCTTTGCTCTCGTTCAAAGCGGTAATTTTTCGCAAGCGCTTTCCACTCTCGAATCAGTACCGCAACAAACAAAAACAGCCGATGTTTATAGCGCTATTTCTAGTTGCCACCAACAACTGGGCAATATACAGGCAGCAATAACGGCGCTACAAAACGCTCTCGCCATACAGGAACGACCTGAACTGTTCGATCGTCTGTCTCGTTTGTTCATACAAATCGGTTCTTATGCGCAGGCTAGAGATCTGAGCACAAAATGCGTAGCGCGTTATCCAGAGTTTCTTTCTGCGCAACTGGTATTGGCCGTGGCATATATGCATCTAGATCAAACGCATCTTGCTTTGGGCATCCTGGAAGCGATACACAGTGATAGCCCTGTGCTGTCGCGCGAGCGTGATATAAATCTCGCCAACGCCCACCGAATTTTGGGCAACGATCAAAACGCACTTTCCATTTTAACTCATTTGCTCGAAAACAAACCCGATGACGATGCGTTACACGTCAATCGCGGTCATATACTGAAGAAGTTAGGCAAACATTCTGACGCACAAGACGCCTATCAGCTCGCGCTGAAAGTAAATCCGCACAACCGTCTGGCTCAGTGGAATCTCGCGCAGCTCACCTTGGGGAAATTCCAATGGGATCAGGGCTGGAAACTGTATCAGGTCGGAAAAAGTATTGGGCTGCGTCCACAATTGAACAGCACGCTGACCTATTGGCAAGGTCAGCCTTTACACGACATCCCGCTGTTACTGATTTGCGAACAAGGCCTGGGCGAAGAAATACTGTTTGCCAGTTGTTTTGCTGATGTGGCAAGTCTCGCCCCGAATACCACGGTTGCCTGTGATCCACGACTCATACCGCTGTTTTCCACATCGTTTCCTGAATTCACCTTTGTCAGTAAAAACACTACTCCCACGACATTGAGCAAGCAAACGCAACTTTGCTTGTGTGGGGACTTACCAGCCATGTTTAGACAACAACTGGCAGATTTTCCCAAGCGAAAAGCCTGGCTCAAGCCTCCACAGGTTGACGACCAATGCCAAAAGCTCTCCCCTAACACACTAAACATTGGCTTTTCCTGGCAGGGTGGCAAGAACGAAGAAGAACGACTCTTCCGATCGATTCCTCTACCGCACTGGCATGCGCTGTTTGGTACGGGGCACAATTGGATTTCTCTACAATACGATTTCGATAAGGTACATAGTGATGCGCCGGAAAATGTGACCCTTCCTTCAATCGATGTAAAAAACGATATTGCCGCCCTGGCACACCTGATCAATCAACTCGACGTCGTTATCACCATCGACAACAGCATTGCTCATCTCGCCGCCGCGTTGGGAAAACCGACCTGGGTGTTACTACCAGCGTCGGCCTACTGGGTTTGGGGTGAAGGATCTGAAGCGACGCCATGGTATCCCAGCGCGACGCTGATACGACAAAACCGCCCATATGCATGGAGCGATGTCATTAAGACCGTTGGTGATATGCTGTTGAAGCGATCCTGAAAAATGGCGCTGCGTGTGAGAGTGCAACAATAGAAAAAGGCGGGATGTTAGTCCCGCCTTTTCTTTTTTGTTTATGATATCGCTTACTGTAGCAAGCTGAGTACGTTCTGCGGTACCTGATTGGCCTGCGCCAACATCGCCGTTCCAGCCTGTTGCAAGATTTGCGTACGCGTGAGTTCTGCGGTTTCCACAGCGAAGTCCGCGTCCTGAATTCGCGAACGTGCCGCGCTCAGATTCTCGACGCTGGTTTCGAGATTTCGAATAGTCGACTCAAAACGAGCCTGCAAGGCACCGAAACGTGCACGCTGCCCACTCACCTGCGCTATCGCTTTGTCGACGATTACCAACGCCTCGTTTGAACTACTGACTGAAGTCAGATCGAGATCGGCTACCTTGAGCAAGGCTGACGCTTCGTTGGTTTGCCTTAATACCTCACCCGCCGTCATCGTCTGGATGGCAAAGGATTTTGCCGAATCAAAAATAATTTGACCAGTACCTACCGCCGCAGATTGGGCGCCATCGGCCGCTAACACTGTGGTGCCTGATCCGGCTAAGCCGCCAAGACTGTCGCCACCCTGTACGGTTACACTACCCGCATTACTGTAAAGTGTGTCACGAATGGTGAGATTGTTGCCTGAATAGTTGGTCAACGTAATACCAGTTCCATCCGATTTCACGGTGGCTACCACGCCGGTCCTTGCCTGATGATCATTGACGGCCTGTACAGCCGCACCAAGCGCCTCAAGGCCTGTATCTTTTGTTAGATAGAAACTAACTGAAGCCGGCGTGCTGAGGTTATCAGACAAAATCTCGAACTGATAGGATCCAGACGCCGAAAATGTCAAATCGACATCCGTTTTTGCCCACGCATCAACACCTGTTACATCCGACACGAGGTTAATTGCATCAACGATGTCAGCCGCAGTATCAGTAGATGCATAGTTAACGCTGGCAAAACCGTCGGCGCCAGTTATAAAAAGCGATCCATTCGATGAAGTGAATCTGTCCACGCCAGCAGTGACCGTACTGGCTTGACCAGCGATGCGATAATCACCGTATTGATTGGTCTTAAAATTTGCCGTAGTGGCCACGATTGTTTGATTGGCGTTAGAACCTACCTGAAAAAGTGCCGTTCCAAAGGTACCGTCGAGGATCTTCTGGCCATTAAACTCGGCCGAACGCGCTATACGCTGCAATTCGGCAACGAGCTGTTTGTTTTCCAGATCGAGCGCTTTTCTGTCATTTGTTGAGTTGGTGGCGTTAATCGATTGCACAGCCAATTCTCGAATGCGCTGAAGAATGTTGCTTGCCTCCTGCAATGCACCTTCTGCAACCTGTGACAGTGAAATACCATCATTTGCATTTCTCACCGCGACCGTCAAACCTCTCACTTGAGAGGTAAAACGCTCAACGATTGCAAGACCTGCAGCGTCATCTTTTGCGCTGTTGATACGCAGACCTGAGGACAGTCGTTGCAAGGAGGTTTTCAGTCCGTCCTGCGAGCGGTTAAGGTTACGCTGCGCATTCATTGACATGATGTTGGTGTTAATAATTTGAGGCATGGTCTGTCTCCTTCGGCGTCCTTAGCGCAATCAGCGCCCGGTATCGCTCACTGGTGTTGAAACTATGTAGTGCTCTAGCACTAAAATAATCTGATGAAAAATTGCAACTGCCTTGCCAATTTTTGTTACCGATGTAACTCCTTGAAATCCTGCTTTCATATTGACAAGTCGAGTCATACTCGATGCGCAAGCGGCAAACATTTGCAGATAACTGCAAGCATTTTCCTGTCTACTTCCTATATGCAAACGCATCATCCTATCCTTATAAATAGTTAAACAGTGACAATTCCGATACTTTCTTATAAGTATTTTGCGAAGCATCAAGCGCGGTCAGCTGCATGTTTAGTCGTGTAATCGCCTCCGCATAGTCCAGGTCTTCTATTTGTGACAAAACCTGCCTAAGCTGGAGATTAAAACTCTCATTGATTTCTTTCTGTTTTTGCACCGTATTCATACGTGCACCCACCCGTGCACGCGTATCCAGCACACTACCAATCGCCTGATCAATATCCACGATGACGCGATTCATGGCGCTGTGAAAATGTGTTCTCTCTGCATCAGTAGCCTGCTCAGAGACCAGTGCATCCTCTAGATTTTTAATCGTTTTAAAAATGTTCTGGTAGTTGCTGGGTTTGATCGTAAAGGTGTCCTGCGTTGCCGGGCCGACCGCAGTGATCGGTCCTGTTGCCGTTGGCTCGCCGCTGATAGAGGTTTGAATACCATATTGCTCCAATCCGATGATTTCCGAATCCTGATACACTACCCCAGTGTCTGTGGCGGCCAGTATTGCGGCAAAATACGCTGCTTCATTGGCGTAAAGAAAACCGCCAGGCGGGGCAACACCGCTACCGCTTATGATTACCTGTCCTTTGCTATTCGTCACATAATATTCCACCGGTTGATTTGGTAACGCCGATGTCGAAGGCATGAATTTCACTTGATAGGTATCTGGAACATAGGTTCCAACTACCGCGCCTGGATCGATAATGCCTGTTCCCTGATTAGCCGGATCTTCCCATACGGAAAATCGTCCATTACCATCGCGGACCTCCATAAAAACATCCTGACCATCATCATTTACTTCGATCTTGGTCGTCGTACCAATTTTTAATTCACGTTTTCCGTCGTCTCCATTGTAGACGTAATCATTCAGCGAAAGATCATAGGAAAAGGGGCGGGACTTACCTTTGTATCCTGAAAACACATATTCGTTATTGCTATCAGTCGCGTTTGCTAGCGACACTACCTGATCCTTCAACAACAATATTTCTTCTCGAATATAGCGCCGTGTTTCGACTGTTTGACTATCGTTATTCGCATAGACGGCCATTTCACGCACGCGTTGTAGCGCGGTCATTATCCCCTGTAGTAAACCCTCTTCTTCACCCAGGCGATTGTCTGCATACTGAATATTAACCTGGTACTGATTGGTAATCGCGGTCGATTCCTGAAGATTGATCGCGCGAGCTGATCCATAAGGATCATCGGACGGTGCCAATATTCGCTTGCCTGTGGTGATCTGCAACTGCGTATTACTCAGTTCACCTTGCTGGCGCAACATGGCGTCCAGTGCGAATTTGGTCATCATGGCTGAGGAAATTCTAGTCGTCATACCGGATTACCCCCTTACTGCCTGAAGTAGCGTCTGAAACACTTGATCAGCGGCCGCGATTACTTGGGCTGCCGCAGCATAGGCCTGTTGATAACGCAACAAGTCTGCAGCTTCTTCGTCCAGATTCACGCCGGAAATCGCCTCACGCAATTCTTTGGACTGATTGAGTAGGGCCTCTTGAGAACGGTAATTAATTTCTGCTTGTTGCGTTCGGTTACCCACAGCAGTAACTATTTGGCTATACGCTTCGTGATAGGTAGCATTTCCACCCAACATGGTTCCCTTTAGCTGTAACGCGGCGAGAGCCAATGCATTGCGATTATCGCCAGTACCAGAAGTATTGTTGTCAACATAGAAAACATCGCCCACCCACGCTTCACCGGAAAGCGTTACACTCCAACCGTCGGTCGCGGTAAAGTTCAATGTCGTAGAAGTTGTTGAATAGGCATTCCATGTCACGCCACCGTCGATGGAATATTGATCTGCGGGACCGTAAATGTTTCCGCCGGAATGTCCCATGAGAATGTTCACGGGTATTCCAACGCTTGTACCAAACAACGTAGGATCTGTTACGGTGGTTTCCTCGATTTGACCTCTACCCTGGTTACCCTCGGTACCACCATTATTATCCACATAGAACTGATCACCATCATTGGCGTTTCCAGTCAACATAATGGAAAAACCGTCAGTCGCCGTGCGATCGATAAGCGTGCCTGCGGGATTGTATGCGTTCCAGGTACCACCACCATCGATGGAATATTGGTTTGCCGGCAGTCCGCTACCTGGCGCTCCAGAGTCCCGTAGTAAAATTGGCATCGGAAAAAGTATCGGACCGGTATTCAAAAGATTTTCGTCGACGATGTTGAAGTTAGAAAGATAGGCCGCGCCAGTGTTTGTGCCGCGTGCCTCATTACCTGCGTCTAGCCATGAACGCAAGGGCGACGCCGCAGCGACTAGATTGGGATCATCGAAAACCATCGCAATTTTTCGCGACGCATCACGCGTACCGTGAATAAAGAACTTGTCGCCAGCAAGCGGAACTACATCCAGCTCCAAATACATACCATCTACTGGCGAAAACTCAACAGGAGGTCCCGCGACGGAGACAGTCAACACAGTTGTTGTACCGTTAGAGAGATTTAACAAATTGTAATTTGTACCATCGTAAGACAACTCGTAGTCTGTAGGAAGAATGTCCGGCACATCGATTCTATTCGCCAGCGTAGCAGTTGTTCCCCCAGTATTCAGACTCAATGTCGCAGTACCAGTGTTGTACACACTCGAACTCATCATCGAGTTGTAGTCAGGCTCGACAAAAAAATCGAGACCTAGATTGTCATTTAGGTCGATCCCCAGATTGTGCTGATCATTAAAAGTACGTGACAGGCCTTGCGCAATCCATCCCAGATAATTTTGTGCAGGGACTAAAATGTCATTGCGAAACTCGATAACACCGCCAAGATCGCCACCCTTCAGCGTATTGGTGATCGGGATCAGTATATTGGTGTATTTATCTTCATAAGCAACTTCATAGTATAGGGGATCATCGGGATCGGACTGTGCCACCAGTTTTCTATACTGGGTACCCAGTACGAGACTTTGGCCACCACCCATGAAGATATTGAGGCTACCGTCGTCTTGCGGTATGACGGTAATGCCGATGTGTTCAGACAGCTGATCAATCAAATGGTCACGCTGATCGAGTATGTCATTCGGTGAGTTCCCCTGCCCGATACCTGTGGCAACAATTACCTCTTGATTGATGTCGGCAATCTGTTGCGCCAGGGCATTAATCGTAGAAACCTGGTTTTGAATTCTCGCATTTTGTGCTTTACGCAAATCATGAAACCAGTCGTCCATGGTATGGATGCGGTCTACCATTGCTTCTGCCTGCGTCATCATAACTTCGCGCGCCGGTAGTGATGTTGGGTCATCGGACACACCTTGTATGGCATCAAAAAAGTCTTCCATGGCCGGTGCAAGTGCCGCATCCTGGTCGGCAAGAAGATTATCTATTTGCGTGGCAAATTCATTGAATACCGAAAAAAATTCAGTTGAAGACGTTCTTTGTCTAACCTGATTCACGGCAAAGTCGTTATACATGCGCTCTGTAGTAATCAAACGCACGCCATTACCGACGAATCCATTGCCGAACGGCGACGGGTCATTATTTGTAACGATTACCCGTTGACGCGAATATCCGGGGGTATTGACGTTGGCAACGTTGTGTCCAACTGTGTTCAGATTACGTTGAAAAGCCGCCAGTCCGGACAAACCAATTTGTAAAATATCACCGCCAGCCATTTTTCATACTCCTGTGGTTAACCGGTTAAACCGGTCGGCAACTGCATTTCACGTTCGCGCAGTTGTTGTATCGTGTTCTTTACGTTTTCACGACCCATAATATTGGCAATTTTATCCGCATATTTTGGGTCTGTTGCGTAACCAGCGGCCTGTAGCTCTTTTACAAACCGCACAGGATCGTTGCCATGTTTAAGCGCGGACTGGTAACGATCACTGGTCTTGAGAAAATTCACGTAGTCGTCGAAACTTTGTTTCACTGAGGCGTAGGCACGAAACTGGGCACGCTCTTTTTCAGGTTTTCCCTTGATAAATTCCATGGTGTTTCGACTAATACTGTCCCCATCCCAGCGATTATCTGCTTTGATGTTGAACAGATTGTGGCTGCTCTCACCATCACGCTTGTGAATAACGTGTTTTCCCCAACCGGTTTCCAGTGCCGCCTGTGCAATCAATACTTCAGGATTAAGATTGAGTTCTTTTGCGGCCTTTTGCGCGTGCGGCCACATGGAATGAATAAAACGTGAAGTGGGATCTAGCTTCTTGTCGCCATTGTTCGCAACAGGTGATGCGGCCGTCGTACTCGTCGGGGCATGTGTTTCATAGGCCTTTACCGCACGATTAATTTTGTGTGGCGCGGGTTTATCGTTTCTTATCGGAAACGCCTGCTTTTGCATTTCTTCTACCGTGGAAATGCTTTTTACGCGCGGCGCAATTCGATTAGCTGGCGATTGACTGGTTGGCCCTTCCATTTGGCGCACAATCATGTCGGCCAGACCCAGGCTGCCACCTTTAGTCAATTCAACAGAGAGTTGATCGTCATACATCTGTGTATAAAACTTTTCGCCTTCGGAATCGAATAAAGGATTACCTTCACTTGCTTCGCGCATGGACTTGATCATCATCTTCATAAAGATAGATTCAAATTTCTTGGCGACTTCCTGCAAGGCACCCGAGTCCTGGCGACGTGACTTCTGACGCAGGCCGTCCAGCGCGCGTGAGTCGTAATAGAAGTCAGTGTTTTTTGCAGCAAGCGTCATGTCTTCATTCCTGAGATTCCTGCCTATGGGATTTCAGAATGCGTGCCAACTTCTGGCTTTTTTGAGACGATTTAAACATCGTATTTTCAATGAGTTACAAGGAGATTGCCGTGCCGTGTGGCGACTGGCAAAAGACTGGGAATGAGCGGCAATGCCTCACCGGAAATGGCTTGCCGCTGGAGAGTTACTCCTGCTTGAAGAATGAACGAAAAACTTGTTCTAAATTACTGCATAGGATGAGACAGGGAAATTGAATCGGCTCAGTTTAATACGTGAAAACATCCGTCTTGTTAGACAGCCGTCGAGTACCAGACCCAATATCAGGAAGAAGCCTAGATCACGATGAGTTCAGCCTTCAAAGCACCCGCTTCTTTCAAGGCTTCGAGAATGGCAACCAGATCACCAGGCGCGGCGCCGACCTTGTTTATTGCACGAACGATTTCGTCTAGTGATACACCAGGATCAAAAAGAAACATGCGATTATTTTCCTGTTCCGCCGTAATTGTCGTCGCGGCGGTGACCACCGTTTGCGCATTACTGAGTGGAGGAGGTTGATTAACAGTTTCTTCGCGATTAACACGCACCACCAGTGATCCGTGTGAAACTGCGGCCGGAGAAACTCTTACCTCAGATCCGATCACTACCGTGCCGGTGCGGGAATTGATGATAACTTTTGCGGCGCCCAATGCGGGTTTAACATCAATATTTTCTAACATAGAAACAAAAGAGACGCGCTGTGATGGATCACGCGGCGCGATAACCTGCACAGTTGTACCGTCTAGCGGTTGCGCCGTTCCTTCGCCAAACTGTTGGTTGATGGCTTCAGCCATACGATTTGCCGTTGTAAAATCACCCTGACGCAGATTCAGCATTACAGAGTTTCCATTATGAAACGAGGTCAACACCGCACGCTCCACCGTTGCGCCATTGGGAACACGACCTGTACTTGGAATGTTTACAGTCACGCGGGATCCATCGGCATCTACGCCAAAACCACTCACAATTAGATTGCCTTGCGCCAATGCGTAGACATTGCCATCAGCGCCCTTGAGTGGCGTCATCAACAAACTTCCGCCTTGCAGACTTTTGGCGTTACCTATTGAGGACACCGTAACATCGAGCCTTTGACCTGGTTTAGCAAACGCTGGCAACTCGGCTTGCACCGTAACTGCGGCGACGTTTTTCAACTGTGGATTTAAGTCCGGTGGCAAAGTAATGCCAAACTGCGCCAGCATGCTCTTGAGGCTTTGCACTGTAAATGGTGTCTGATTGGTCTGATCACCGCTGCCGTTTAGTCCCACCACCAGGCCATAGCCTACGAGTTGGTTGCTGCGCACCCCCATTACTGAGGAAATATCTTTCACCCGTTCGGACAAAGCATTCGCCGAAACAGTCAGCAATATCACAGTCAAGACCCATTGATTTATCGTGCGCATTAAACTCTTACTCCGAATTAGAAAGGCCACATGGGACTGTTAAATAATCGCGCCAACCAACCCTGGGTATTGGCGTCGGCAATCACGCCGCTCGATCCGTAAATAATTTGCGCATTCGCAACATTCGTCGACAACACCGTGTTGTCCGCTTTTATATCAGCCGGTCGAACAATACCGGAAAACTTTACGTGCTCCCCACCCTGGTTGAGCTGCAAACGCTTTTCCCCTTGTACGATCAAATAGCCGTTGGGTAGCACTTCGGAAACAGTAACAGTTACCCGCCCATTAAGACTATTGCTCTGACTGGCATCACCTGCGCCGGCAAACGAATTACCCGATTCAAGTCCAGCGCTGAGCGGTCTGCCCAAAATAGACAGGGGATTGCCAAATACCGTTGGCGCCGCGATATCGACTGAGCTGTCTTTAGACGTACTGGTGCTCGACGATTTTTTTGCGTTGGTATTTTCCTGCAAAATTACCGTGATCGAATCACCGACTCGCTTGGCTGACATATCGGAAAACAAACTCATTCCATAGCCGGTTTGATAAATACTGCCGTTTTCCTGTGGTGGCGGAGACGCAACGACCGGTCTAATCGGCGCAAATTCAATATCAGCAGGTGGCGGCGGATTATGTGCGCATGCCATGCACAACAATACGGGTAAAAACACGAATCCTTGTTTCATCCATCACCTACCTAGGTATTCTGATTAAGGTTGCGCAACATGCCATCGGTGGCGGCGACTGCCTTGGAATTCATTTCATAAGCACGTTGTGTTTCGATCATATTGACCAGTTCTTCAACGACATTAACATTCGAGCTTTCCAAAGAGCCCTGTATCAGCGAACCAAATCCATCAAGACCAGGGGTACCGAGGATCGGCGCACCACTGGCAACAGTCTGGCGATAAAGATTTTCACCGACAGGTTGCATACCGGCCGGATTAATAAAATCCGCCAACTGAATATTTCCCACTTGCACAGGTTCAACGTTGCCCGGAATTACCACACCGACATTTCCATCACCGGAGACACTGATACTCTGTGCATCTTCGGGAATAGTGATTTGTGGTTCTAATGGATAACCACCTGCAGTTACAAGACGTCCCTGCGCATCGACGCGGAACGAACCGTCACGGGTATATCCAACCTGTCCATCGGGCATAAGAATCTGCAAAAAGCCTCGCCCCTGTATCGCCAGGTCAAACGAGTTTTCGGTGTGTATCAAGTTGCCCTGTGAATGCAGCTTTTCTGTCGCCACTGTTCGAACACCGCTACCGAGCATCAAACCTGAAGGCAAGATGGTATCTTCGCTGGTTTGTGCACCTGGCTGACGCAGATTTTGATAAATCAAATCCTGAAAGATTGCGCGTCCACGTTTAAAGCCAACGGTACTGACATTGGCGAGGTTATTCGAAATCACCGCCATGCGCATATTTTGCGCTTCCAGTCCTGTTTTTGATACCCAAAGTGCTCTGTCCATCTCGTACCTCTATGCTCAAACGCATTAACGACTATTCAGTGTCGCGATAAAATTTCAATTCACTCACTAATTCATGCGCAGCAACATATCTGTCGCCTGCGCGGCTTCTTCCGCACTACTCATCACCTTGGTCTGCATTTCAAAATGTCGCGACAACTCGATCATTTTCACCATCGACTCAACCACGCTGACATTGCTGCGTTCCAGTGCGCCAGGCACGAGATTGACATTAGCATCGGCGTCAGCGGGTAAACCGTTTTTCTGGCGAAACAAGCCGTCTCTACCTTTTTCCATATCGGCGAAAGCAGGATTGACCAGCTTTATGCGATCGACGACAACTAAGGCATCCGCGCCTTCGCCGATGGGCTGAATTGTGATACTGCCATCACGACCAATCGAAATGCCTTGGGCAGGAGGGATTACAATCGGCCCGCCGTTACCCATAACAGGATTGCCAACGCCATTCACCAACTGGCCTGTTGCCGACACGCGCAAATCGCCTGCACGCGTGTATGCTTCAGTTCCGTCTGCCGCTTCTATCGCAATCCAACCATTTTGTTCGATAGCAATATCCAGATCGCGACCGGTGTTCTCAATCGGTCCTGGTGTGAAATCAATTCCTGGCCGTTCTGTCATCGCATAAACGCGCGTCGGCAAACCCGGACCGAATACCGGCATACTGCGCGCCTGTTCCAGGTCCTGACGAAATCCCACCGTGCTCGCGTTAGCGAGATTGTTGCTGTTGAGTCCCTGGGCCAGGAGAGTTTCCTTGGCCCCGGACATTCCGATATACAGCATGCGATCCATTGTTTATGTCACCTTATGTCAGACTGGGGATTAACGGATATTCAACAAGGCCTGCGTCAACTGGTCCGCCGTACTGATAACCTGAGCATTGGCCTGATAGTTTCGTTGCGCCACGATCATGTTGACCAGTTCGTCGGCGATTTCGACTGTCGATGACTCCAACGCACCTGATTGAATCAAACCAAGACTTGCGGTACCGGGTTGACCAAGCACCGTATCACCGGCGTCGAAAGATTCGACCCACAGTGAATCACCTTTTTGTCTCAGGCCTTGAGGGTTTGGAACGTTGGCCAGGCCAACCATGCCCAGAACTTCTTTATTACCGTTGGTATAGCGCGCGAACACCACGCCATTTTCTTCCACATCGAATCCGGTGAGTCGACCAGTGGTAAAACCATCCTGGTCTAGCGTGTTAACGGCGAAATCACTTCCGTACTGCGTGGTAGGGCCCACATCCACAGACAACTGAATCGCTGCTGCACCGGTTTTCAATAAAGGTGCGTCGTAGTCGACTAACACCAGTTCATCATTAGTGGTACTAATAGCGCCAGCCGCAGTACCGTCGTAATAACGCGTTTCCAATAAGGTTCCGTCGTTGTTAAACAGCAATACCGATGGACGATTTGAATCCGCTGCGGGTATTGCACCTGGCGCACCGGTATTCGTGGCATTTAGCGAGTTACCATCCATAAAGGTAAACATTTGCCACACATTGTTATACGTACCTGCTGGGACGAGAGGAGCACCTGCATACTCATCTACTTTGCGGTAATACATTTGCAACTCATGTGGCGCACCCAGACTGTCGTAAACCGTCGTTGCGGTAACATGGTGATAAGTCGCTGGGTTAAGCCGATCAAAGACGGTACCAGGGGCAACATTACTAAAGTAGGTATCTGCAGCAGCGGTGTCTATCCGTATTGGCGTAACATCGGCATCGACATTCACATTCATATTGACTCTTGTAGACGCAACCGGAGCCCCAATCGTATTATCCAATTGCAGATCCTGAAGTGAACCGGTATTGAACGTTACACTCGTACCCACCGATGCGGGTGGAAACACCTGCAGTGTCTGTCCTGTGCTATTTACCACAAAACCATCACGGTCCAGACCGAAGGTGCCATTGCGTGACAAGTAACGACCTTTGTCATCTTTTAAAATGAAAAATCCCTGTCCAGTAATCGCGAGGTCGGTACTGTTGTCGGTATATTCGATATTGCCCTGACTGAAAATTTGTCGAATATTGGAGGTACGCACGCCGCTACCGTTGGTAACAGCAGTGATCCCACCATACGCCGATGCGTATACATCAACAAATTCCGCACGAGAATGTTTAAAACCCGTGGTACTGGAGTTGGCAATATTATTACCCGTGACTTTTAAATCTGCTGAAGCTGAGTGCAGACCACTTAACGCGATACGAAATGGCATAAGAGCCTCCTTCTTACGATTACCGCAAAACTGTTACAAAATTTCTTTCACTTGATCCATCGTCATGCTGCCAAGACCGGCAACATTTAGTTTCATCCCTTCGCCATTGCGCCCAAGCGTAACGCTATCAACTGGCGCAACAAAATTTGTCGTAAAAGCTTCTTGTTTACCCGCAATATTTCCTGTGGCTGTAATGGTGTAATCGCCAGACGGCATATCTTGCCCTTGATCGTCTTTACCATCCCATGCAAAACGCGCCAAACCTTCGGGTTCACTGCCCAACGATATGTTGCGTATCGGAACACCCATATTGTTGCGAATTTGCACTTGAATATCTGTTGCTGTTTCTGGCAATTCAACTCCACCAAAAAATCGCTCACCTTCACCTTGCGGTAGAAAGCCTTTATCCGCAGGAACCATCACAAAACGTCCAACCAAGCTAGACGCCTGTAGTGCCTGATTTGAAACCATGGACTCATTCAGTTTATCTATGGACTGCTGCATTTCCTGCAAACCTGAGACGGTACTGAACTGCGCCATTTGCCCGAGGAATTCGCCGTTATCCTGTGGCTTCATCGGATCCTGACTCTGCACCTGCGCAATCAGAATTTTTAAGAATTCTTCCTGACCAAGCGTGTCGCGCTTCTCGGCTTCCTTGACCTGTTTTTTACCTATCCCTAGTTGATCAATCAGAGGATTCGGTTTTGAGATGTCGTTACTCATAGCGTCTTACTCCGCGTACTCACCGGAAACTATTGTCCCAGTCTCAGTGTTGCCATCAACAACTGCTTTGATGTGTTCATAATCTCCACGTTACTCTGATAAGAACGGGAAGCCGAAATCATGTTTGCCATCTCTTCCACCACATTCACGTTGGGTAAAAAGATATAGCCTTCTTCATTTGCTAACGGGTGCTGAGGTTCATAACG
The DNA here is from genome assembly GCA_029881255.1 of Gammaproteobacteria bacterium. Classification (NCBI taxonomy): domain Bacteria; kingdom Pseudomonadati; phylum Pseudomonadota; class Gammaproteobacteria; species Gammaproteobacteria bacterium. The sequence continues at coordinate 169,670 of JAOUMY010000003.1, forward strand.
CATACGTAACTCAGCCTTGCTTTCAATTATCCCTTTAACGCGCACGCCGACAAGGGAACCATCTTCACGCGCTTCGTTTAATGCTGCCGCAAAAACCGGATGCCGCGCACGATAAGTCTGTTCAGTACTGCTACTCACAGATTCCGCATTGGCGAGATTACTTGAGGTCACATTTAAGCGAACCATTTGCGCACTCATCGCCGAACCGGAAACATCAAAAATGCCTAACAGCGACATTATTCACCTCCCTTGATGGCCTTGATCAGGCCCTGAAACTTTCCTGTCAAGAATTGCAGACTGGCCTGATACTGCACACTGTTCTGTGCAAACTCAGCCTTCTCTACCTGTTGGTCGACGGTATTACCGTCGAGTGATGCATGGAACGGCACGCGGTAAAGTTCTTCCGCATCGGCAGCTGTAGCACCGTTAGGCTGGATGTGGCCTGCATGCGTCATCGTGAGTTGTTCGCCTTTGTTCATGCCAGCCATGCCCTGGAGCACAGACTGAAAATCAATATCCTTGGCCTTGTAGTTAGGCGTGTCCGCATTGGCTATATTGGACGATATCAGGGCATGACGGCGCGTGCGTATGTATAACGCCTGCTCGTGTATCCCCATTGCCTTGTCCAGATCGAAACGCACGGTATTACTCCTGCCTGTTATTCCTGCAGGGAAAACAGCAATCCACATGCCATTTCTTAAATCAAAGGGATTTCATAGAGTTACGAAAAGCAGACTGGTTCCAGGGAGAGGCAAAGCGGCAAACCCCTACCGCTCAAATTCGCCATAGAGGCTATATGGAGGAAGCCTGTGAGTTACGACGATAGATGACGCCGTTACCGACGCGCTCCATCGAATAGGCCTCGGTATAACGATTTGGTGCCTCGGAACTACCCAAAATAAGATAACCGTCAGGCTGCAAAATCTGACTCATGCGGTTGAGAATATCTGACTTCAATTCTGTAGAAAAATAGATCAACACATTGCGGCAAAAGATGACATCAAAACGGCCTAAGAGTGTATAGGAACCTTTCAGATTGAGTGGACGAAAATCCACACGCTTTCTGATCTCGGGTCGTATCTCCCACAGATTACCGCTCTTGATAAAGAAACGCTTTTTGCGTTCTTCCGATAAACCTCGGGCCATGGCGCTATCGTCGTAACACCCTGCGCGGGAATACGCCAACATAGTCGGCGAGATATCCGTGGCAATAATCTCGATACCACCGGAAAACGTACCAGGATTCGCCAGCAAAAACTCCTGAACGATGATGCCGATAGAGTATGGTTCCTGGCCAGAAGAACATGCGGAGGACCAGATCTTGACTGGACGATCGCGTATTTTGGAAAGCGCCGGCAGAATATTCTGTTTGAGCACTTCGTAAGGATAACTATCTCGAAACCAGTTGGTTTCGTTCGTAGTCATCGCGTCGACAACTTTGTCTCTGAGCCCTGTGAGTATGCCGTCCGATTGCTTCAGCTTTTCCAGCAGTTCACCAAAACCACCAAGCTTATGCTCTTCCAACAGTCTATTGAGGCGACTACTCACCAGGTATTGCTTGCCATCCCCTAGCAATATCCCTGAGGCGTCTTCCAGAAAACTCCGAAAGGTGTCGTATTGTTCCTTAGTAATAACCTGGTTAGTCAATGGGATCCCACCGCGTTAATGTCCTTGCAGTCTACACTACCATTTAACTTTTCTGGTAGTTTTCATACCACTCCTGAATACTACGCTCAACTAATCCACCAAGTTGGTCACTATCGAATTTGGATAGAAAATCATCCGCTTCAACGCGTTCAAGCAAGCTGGAATCAAACACTCCGCTAAGCGATGTATGTAGTAAAACTTTGAGATGACGCAAGGCTGCGTCATTTCGAATTTCGGATGTCAGGGTATAACCATCCATCTCAGGCATTTCCACATCAGAAATTACCAGTGCCAACGTCCTCAGTTTCTCTGGATCGTTGTCGCGCCAGGTTTGCAGTTGGTCGAGTGCCTTGCGTCCATCTTCACAGGTAGTGATATCAACGCCAACTCTGCCCAGAGTTCGCTTGATCTGATTCCGAGCTACGGAAGAATCATCCGCAATCAACACATGACAGAGTTTTTTAACATCGTTACCAACAATGTTGCCACTCTCACTTTTATCTCCAATACCAATGCTGCCGCCGGTTACTTCGTAAAGTACTTTTTCCACATCGAGAATTTCGACCAATTCTTTGTCTACCTCGGCAACCGCCGTTAAATAGTGATTATTGCCTGTGGCTTTGGAAAGTGGACGGACATCCTCCCAGTGCAGATTCACGATGTGCTCCACGCCGGATACCAGAAAACCCTGAACATTACGATTGAACTCAGTAATGATCACAGAACAATTCTCAATGTTTTCCAACGGTGGCAAACCTATGGCTTGCTGCAGATCGATAACCAGAAACGTGCTACCACGTAGCTTGGTCATACCTCTTACCGCGCCACTCGCATGTGGTACGCGGGTCAAGGGAGGACAGGTAATGACTTCGCGTATCTTAAATACGTTTATTCCGAACTTCTGTTTGTTATGCAGGTAGAACAGCAGTAATTCGAGACGATTCTGCCCCACCAGATTTGTACGTTGATCTACACCTTTTAGAACTGACATCTGATACCTTAAAAACGCTATATCGCCGATCTTTCCAATATCGGCGGATATCGAATGATTCTTAAAGGTATATAGGTATCGAATGGTCATTCCGGGCATGTGGCTTGCAAAAATCCCTCATAAACAAGGCGATCCTGTAATGTTCAAGTTCCTACGCACACCTCTGCCACTTATCATTTGCTGTATCCATCTCCCGGCCCAGGGTGCCGTGCAGGATCTTGATGCCGTTCAAACGCAGGTAAAACAGTTCATTGCCGCCTCAATCACACAAAAGCCTGGAGTTAGAACAAAGATCGAAGTAAACGCCCTGGACCCGCGTCTACGTCTCAAACCCTGTGGACAAGCCCTGGCAATTACGCAGCAGAACGCATCACAGACGGGTAGCAGGCGCACACTTCAGGTCAGTTGTCCGGACAAAACCGGCTGGACTATCTATGTTCCTGTTTCAATAAGTCAATTTGGCAGCGTCATGGCAACTCGTAGCCACCTGCGGCGCAATACAGCCGTCTCAGCAAACGATATTGTTGCCATTGACATGCCATTAGATGGATTGACGAGTGGATATTTCATGCAGGCTCAAGATGTTATCGGTATGTTTACCCGACGTAACCTGCGCAGTGGCATGGTGCTTGCCCCTAAGCATTTGAGGCCACCGCATATCGTCCGTAAGGGAGAGAGCGTCACCATACAGGCGATAGTGAGTGGGGTGGAAGTCAAAATGAACGGCACGGCGATGACAGACGGCGCCAGAGGTGAGGTGATAGACATCATCAACAACTCCTCGAAGCGCGCAATTGAAGCAGAAGTCATTCGTCCCGGCGTAGTTCAGGTGCGACTGTGAGGGTCTGGCAAGGGATTTTTTTAATTGGTCCAAGCCAGGTCTTAAGCTATTGATTAAAAAAAATGAAAAAAAGCTAAAGTTTTTCTGCGAAGTGTCGACTATCGACTATAGAGACACCTGTTTTAGAGAAATTTTCTGGAGGATATAGAAATGGCCATTGAAATTACCGGTTCGGGACACAACCCCGGCACCATTATCAGCGAAAGTCAGCGCCAACAAGGCGTTCAATCCGCGACCCAGGCCCAGCCTGCACCTGTGGCGGCAACGCCCGTACAGGAAGGAGACACGGTTAATTTGACCAGTACCGCGTCTCAATTACGCGCACTGGAGCAACAACTCAGCACACAGCCCGTGATCGACACTCAACGTGTTGCTGCAATCCGTAACGATATTCAAACAGGCCAGTACCAGATTAATCCTGCTCGCGTCGCCGACAAGATGATACAACTGGAAAGCCTGATCAATCAGCGATTGGGATAATCTATGAGCGCCGCCGCCCAGTCCGCGAAACAGTTGCTCGACGAGCAGATCAATATACTCACGCAGCTATCGCAACTCCTGCGAGTTGAGTACGATCTTCTGAGCACGCAAAAGCCGGATGATCTGCAATCCTACGGCGAGCAAAAGCAAAACATGGTCAACGATCTGGAAGTATTGAATCGTAGCTGGCAGGATTTTCTACGCGCACAGGGCTGCGAGTTCACCCTTGAGGGCATACGCAAGTGTCTGGTGCAAATGGATACCGGCGCTACTCTCGGTTTGGAATCTCTGTGGAAGACCTTGAGCACGCTATCCAAGGATTGTCAGCAACAGAATATGATCAACGGCGCGGTGATTGCCTTACGCCAACAGGTAACGCAACAAGCCATGGATATTTTACGCGGTCAAAGCATGGGTGGTTCGCTATACGATAACAAAGGCGGACATAAACCCGGTGATGGCAGTAGCGGTCATACCATCGCCAAGGCCTGATAACGCCGAAAATCGTCGATTTCATCCACATCCCATAACTCCGCCAATTCGCTCACCGACAGGCGCAAATTTTTTGCACGCCGACGTGTTTGCTGCATGACTTCCGAACTGCCCCAGGGAATCTCGTCAAACAACTGTTTATACACGACCTTCATGCCCAGCAACACGTAGCCACCATCTTCCGCCGGATTGATCACAACATCAGAACCGGCAAGCAAAGCGGCAAAAGCTTGCCGCACTCTTGCCGCGTTCATTGCCGGGCAGTCTGTACCCACAATGACCACATGACAGGGCTGAGTCTCCGCATTAGACAAATTGTATTCAAAAGCGGTCTGCATGCGTTGACCGAGATCGCCGGAACACTGGGCATAAAGCTCGGCGTCATACTGCTTTTTCGCCTTGGAGAATACATCGTGTTCACAATCAGGTGCACACCATAACTGAGTTTGCCAATGTTTTTTATCGACGCAGTTTACGAGTGTTCGTGTGATGAGTTCCTTCTGCAAATTTGCCGCACCGTCCGCGCCGAGTTCAGGAATGAGACGTGTTTTGGAATACCCAGCTACGGGGGCCTTGGCGAAGACCATTAAAATACGACGCGGCATGGTCATAAATACTGACGCGCCAGACGTTCGGGCGAGACACCAAGAAAATACGCAAGACGCAAGCGCCACATTAATAAGATGGTGCGCGCAATACCGCGGCGTTCCCAGCGACGACTAGAGGTAGTAAGCGCTTGTGAAATACAATACGGACGGGAGATCCGCTTGAGTCGTCTGCTAAGTTCGATGTCTTCCATCAAAGGAATTTCCGCGTAGCCCTTGAGTTGTTGAAACAAGGAACGACGGACAAATATCGCCTGATCGCCGGTGGCGATACCACTAAAACGGGAACGTATATTCATCAGCATTTCGACGATGCGCAGCAACCAGTGACTGCCCGACAAACGCACATCAAAACGCCCCCAATTGCGCCCTGTTTGTTCAAGGCCGTTACATACGATGTTGACGGCATGATTTGGGAGCTGCGTATCCGCGTGCAGAAAAAGAATAATATCGCCGCTCGCCTTGCTGGCGCCGGTATTCATTTGTCGCGCACGCCCCTTGGGGCCAACAAAGGCCATGTCTGCGTGTGGCGATGCTAGCGCTACCGTACCATCATCACTACCACCATCGACGACGATGATTTCATGCCCCTGTTGTCGCCACTGTTGCAAACCCCGTAACGTTGCTTCGATATTGGCTGCTTCGTTGTATGTGGGAATGACAATCGATACTTTCATGAGATGCTTAAGCTAGCGCACCACCGCAACTACTGCCCTGTCCTGCGGTACAGGCATAACAGTGATCGGCAATCACAATCGGTGCACCGCTGATATCCTCGCTAGTCAATTCACTGATATGGGTTTTGCTCTTGTTCGACAGCTTTGCCGGTAATTCCAGCTGTTGATTGAAATCGCAATCGTAAACGAAACCCTGCCAATCGACGCTGATCAGGCTTTTACACATTACGCCATCCAGATTGGACTCTGCGTATGCGGATTTTAGCAGACCCATGTATTCGTCAAATTGCCCTTTCGAAATCAGCGTACTGCCAAATCGTTTGATTGGCATATTGGTTATCGTGAAAAGCTGATTGAATTCGATGCCGTAATTTTCGCCTAAATGGCGTTTGTAATCGGCTTCGAGCTCTGCCTGTGGTGGCGGTAAGAACGGTCCGGTTGGGTTATACACCAGGTTTAATTCCAATCCTGAGCCCTGTTTGCCATAGCCCAGATCATTCAATAATCGCAGACCGGTAAGACTGCCGTCGAACACGCCTTTGCCTCGCTGACCATCGACATTTTCCTGTAAATAACAAGGCATCGATGCGACCACTTCCACTTTATACTGCGCAAGAAATTCACCTAGACTTTCATATCCGGGCTCAGACAATATGGTGAGATTACACCTGTCTATCACATGTATATTCATCTCGCGCGCGGCAATCACCAATTTACGGAAATAGGGATTCATTTCCGGTGCGCCCCCGGTCAGATCCAGACTTGCCGGTCTTTGCACGCGCATATAATCGATGAGTTGCTGTATCGTTTCTTCGTCCATATTTTCTTTGCGCTTTGGACTGGCATTCACATGGCAATGCAAACACTGTTGATTGCAGCGATAGCCTAGATTGACTTGCAAGGTGTGCAGTTTTCCGCGAGAAATTGCGGGGAAATCGGTTTGTTTTAAAAGCGGCAACGTAGCGTGCATAAGGTCTCCGATGATGGTGACTTGCTGGTTAATCAAATCTATTTGCTATTCAATTCCCAGTCATAGTTGAGGTCTGTTTCAATTTCCATACCCGCGGGTAGCTCTGGTTTGTATTTTCTAAAAAAGGCAACCAGACCTCCCATGCTGTCGAAATCCTCTTCGAACCAGTCAAATATCTTCGAGACGTGGACACGATTGCCCTGGCGCAACAATCCTTTTTTGCTATTCGATAAAAAATTCAGGGACTGCGCATCTAACTGCGCATTCAATTGACGTGCTGTATAGGCCTCTTGCCGTAAATCCGGACAACTGACTGACGCGCAGACGATAGCCATGTGTATGCGTGGATCACCCATCTTGCGTAGTATTTCATGCTCTACCGCGTGTAGCGTAACATTTTTTCCACCAATCGTACCGGCATCCTTTTTCCACACCGGATTCAGCCAATTTCCGATATCGCGTATGCTGCTCACCGGCCAGTGATCAATAATTATTTTGATTGCCAGTATGTTATACGCATTAATGTAGAACGCCAGTTTCTCTTCATTTGTTTGCAATTTGTGCAGTGGATAGTCTGCAATCTGCTGATATACGGTTTGTAAGCGAGCATCCTGGCGCAATCGTTGGTAGTCGAGCTGATTGAGCTCAACGCCATTCTTTTTGCCCCTACTGACATTGTCTGCCAACAATTGATTGTATTGTTGCCAATCCGGTTCGACCGCGAACACTTGCGACATCGATAACATGATTAACAATAGACTTGACGCGGTTACTGTCCACCTGAAAAAAGCCATACCTCAAGACACCTTTGTTTTGATGTCTTTGATGGACGAAGCACGACAAAATTTGTTACAAAGAGGCCCAGGAAGGAATTATGTCTACAGACGAATCAGACCTAATTAAGCGATTAATCGCCGGCGAAGAGAATGCATTTCGGGAAGTGGTGTCAACTCACCACGCCAATATGCTTTATCTTGCGCGTAGCTTTGTCGGTGATGCCATTGCGGAAGAGGTCGTCCAGGAATCCTGGGTCTCGGTGCTCAAGGCCTTGCCAAACTTTCAGCAGCGCTCCAGCCTGAAAACGTGGATTAGCCGCATCGTTTCCAATTGCGCATTGACGCGCCTGCGCAAGGAAAAGCGGCTCGTACAATTTGCCGATATGAGCGATCTGGAAAGCGGTCAACTCGTCAGTGATCGGTTCAAATCCGATGGTCATTGGCAGCAAGCACCCCTGGTCTGGGAACAGACTACCCCCGAGGCCATACTTGAGAGCAACCAGCTCAGGGAGCAGATTCGTAGCGCCATGGACCATCTCCCGCCTATACAGCAAACCATCCTGAATCTGCGGGATATGCAGGGACTGGAAATGGACGAAATTTGTAAGATTCTGGACATCAGTGAGTCTAATAGTCGAGTTCTGCTGCATCGCGCCCGTACCAGGATGTGGCAAGTCATTGATAAAGCAAATAGAGACTGATCATGTTGAGTTGTAAAGACATTACTCAGATGGCAAGTGATTACCGTGATCACCACATGGGTGTATGGCAGCGCATGCAATTTCGCGTGCACCTAATGATGTGTACCCATTGCCGCCGTTTTATGTATCAGCTGGAGACCACCATAGGCAGCATCAGCCGGATAACGCCGGTTGAAACCGATGAAAAAACGGTAGAAGATCAGGTTGCACGCCTGTTGGCCGAGTCCCGTAAGAAATAGGCCGGCCCATCGGGATAAAGGACAAAAAAAACCGCCCACAGGGCGGTTTTTCGTTTCACGAGTAATCTGGGAGGCTTACTCGCTGATTTGCTTTGAATTCTTGATCGCTTCTTCGACCATAGTCTTGAGCTCACCGCTTTGGAACAGCTCAAGCGTGATGTCACAGCCACCAACCAATTCGCCATTAATATAAATCTGAGGAAAAGTAGGCCAATCGGCGAAAGCAGGAAGGTTCTGAAAAATTTCTGGATCTTCAAGCACATTGACGTAGCCGAACTCAACGCCACAAGCCTGTAGTGCCTGCGCGGCGCGGCTGGAAAACCCACACATAGGAAACTGGGGTGATCCCTTCATATAGATAAGTACAGGCGTGCTTTCTACCTGTTGTTTAATTCTTTCCAAAACGTCCATTAATATGCCCTCAATCTGGAAGTCGTGATATGCCCAATACAATATCGTTTTAGTCAGGTATTTTCAAGCGCCAATCCGGCTTTTTTTGGGCTTTATACAAAACTACGCCGCATCCACATTACGCTGCAGCCAAAATTCCAGGAGTGCCAGATGCCACAGCTTGCTGCCCTTGATACGGGTAAAATGGGATTCAGGCTCAGACAATAGACGCTCAACATAGTCACGTTGGTAGATATCCCGTTGTAAACAGGCATCAGACATTAGAATATCGCGCATGAAGTTTAGAAAGTCTCCCTGCACATATTTCAGGGCTGGCATCGGAAAATATCCTTTAGGCCGATCAATAACGGCATCCGGTATCAAACCGCGGGAAATATTTTTTAGCAGGTGTTTTCCACCCGATTGTAGTTTTAATTCCGGCGGCATCGCCGCAGCAAGCTCCACCAATTCATGGTCGAGGAAAGGTACTCTCGCTTCCAATCCCCAGGCCATGGTCATATTGTCTACGCGTTTCACCGGATCATCGACGATGAGTGTCGTGCAGTCAAAACGCAAAACCTGATCAATAAAGGTATCGGCATTTGGCTCTGACAAGGCTTGTTCCACTAACGCACTGGTAAAGTCTTCGCTATACCATGCCGGCGTCAGCATGCGCGCGAACTCGTCGTGATCACGATCAAAGTAATAGTTGCGAAAACGCTCTAACGGTTTACCTGTTGCGTCATGCATTTGTGGATACCAGAAATAGCCGCCAAATACTTCGTCAGCGCCCTGGCCGGATTGAACCACTTTGACGTGTTGCGACACTTGTTCCGCCAGGAGATAAAACGCCACAGCATCCTGACCAAACATCGGTTCCGTCATTTGGTCCACGGCTTCCGGCAAACGCGGTAGCACTTCACTGTTTGGAATATGCAGGCGCGTGTGTTTGGTCTGATAGCGTTCAACGACCTGGTCGGAAAATTCAAACTCACTGCCTTTTTCATCACCGATATCTTCAAAACCAATGGAGAATGTTCGCAAATCCTGCACACCGGCTTCGGCCAATAAAGCGACTAACAGGCTCGAATCCAGCCCGCCAGACAACAACACGCCAACAGGCACATCGGCAATTTCCTTGCGCTTTTGTACCGCACTGCGTAACGCGGCGTGTATGAGCTCCTGCCATTCACTTTCATTTTTTGCTGTGGCTGGCCGTTGTGCATTCAAGCGCCAGTATGTCTTTTCTTCCACTTGTCCGTTGTCATGCACAATCATATATGTGGCCGGTCTGACCTTGCGTATACCGTTCAGAATAGTGCGTGGAGCAGGAACGACGGCATGCAATGAAAACAGATTGTGCAAGGCGACGGGATCTATGCTGGTATCCGAATCCTTTGCCGCTAGTATCGACTGCGTAGTGGAAGCGAAACGCAGGCGTTTTTTGTCGAAACTGTAGTAGAAAGGTTTGATCCCGAATCGATCACGCGCGAGAAATAGCTGACGTTTATTCATGTCCCATATGGCGAAGGCAAACATACCGTGCAAACGCTCAACGCAAGACGCACCCCAGGCGTGGTAGGCCTTGATAATCACTTCTGTGTCGCCATCGGAAAAAAACTGATATCCCTTTGCCTTTAATTCTTCGCGCAGGATTCGGTAATTGTATATCGTGCCGTTAAACACGATGTTCAAACCCAGTTCGCGATCTAACATTGGCTGGTGTGAACGTTCTGACAAATCGATAATCGATAAACGTCGATGTCCAAATCCGAGAGGGCCATCGAAATACTCCCCCATGGAATCAGGGCCACGACGCTCGAGCTTACTCGTCATGTTGCGAACAACCTTCGCATCTGCTTGCTGCCCGTCAAAACGCAACTCACCGCAAATTCCGCACATATCTCTTCCTATCGCTGCCTAAAGCAAAACAAAAATTTTATCCATAACCACCACCGCCAGGCGTTTTGATGCACAAACGCTGGCCTTTTTTTACTGTCAATGTGACCTTGCCGGGGAGTTTTTGTTCGTCCAGTGTATTTTCGCCGGGCTGACCTGATGCGCCGTTACCCAACCCCCAAGGTGTATGACGGCGGCGTTCCGTTAACAAGGTAACTTGCGCGTCATCGAGAAATTCGAGTTCACGTATTAAGCCATTTCCACCTCGAAACCTGCCATCGCCGCCGGATGACTCTCGCACAGCATAGCGCCGTACACGCAATGGATAATGCATTTCCAACGATTCAATTGGTGTATTCAAGGTATTCGTCATATGGGTCTGTACCGCATCCAGTCCGTGAGATGTTGCACTCGCCCCCATACCACCACCCATAGTTTCGTAATAATCCCAATGCTGTCCATTGTGAGTGCCACCCATGGCTAAATTATTCATCGAACCATGGCTCGCTGCGGCAACTTTTTTCGGGATAGCTTGCGCCAGAGCGCCGAGCACCACATCAACCACCCGGGTACTCGTCTCAACATTTCCTGCGGCAACAGCCGCAGGTCGACGCGCATTCAACAAACACCCCTCTGGCGCATGTAGACGTATGGAACGAAAAGCGCCAGCGCATGCAGGAGTCTGCTCCGGCATCAAACAACGAAAAACGTAATAGACACCTGCCGCCGCGACCGACAGTGGACAATTGATATTTCCCGTGACTTGCGCAGCGGTGCCAGTAAAATCCACCTCGACGTCGTGACCACGCACCAGCAAGTGGACCTTGATTGGGATATCGAGATTACCCATACCATCATCATCAAGCACATCTTCAAATCTATAGCTGCCATCGGGAATGCTATTTAATGCCGTCCTCGCCAGACGCTCAGCGTAGTCATTGAGTTCATCCAGTCCTGTTTCAAATGATGCGATACCTTGTTTAGCAATAAATTCAGACAAGCGTTTAACGCCGAGCTGATTCGCACTCATTTGCGCAACAAAATCCCCGCGTGCATGAGAAGCATTACGCACATTCCCCAGTATGGACTGAAAAACACCTTCGTCTAAAACACCGGCGCGCACCAACTTGGTCGGTGGTATAACCACACCTTCTTCGTCCAGTGATTTGGACAAAGGCATAGAGCCTGGACTGGACGCACCAATATCCGCATGATGGGCGCGATTGGCGACGAAGGCGACAAGCTGTTCGTTTGCATAAACCGGCGACACTACGGTGATATCAGGTAAATGCGTTCCACCCAGATAGGGGTCGTTGAGGATCAATACATCCCGCGCGTTCCAGTCCGTGTTTCCAACCAGATCGCGCATAGCATAGGCCATACTGCCGAGATGAACCGGGATGTGCGCGGCCTGGGCGCACAATTCCCCTCTGGCGTCGAAGATGGCGCAGGAAAAATCCAGTCTGTCCTTGATATTGGGCGAGAATGCCGACCGCTGCAGGACCACGCCCATTTCGTCGCAAATCGCCGCGATGCGACTGGAGAAAATTGAAAGCTCTATTGCATCCATAGGTTTAGCCATGGGTTTATCGGTCACAAATACTACCACGCCTGCTGGCTCAAGGAGTTATAATGTCCGCCGCTTTACGGCTTGCCTCACATGCGTGCTTACTTTAGACTACGTTTAACCATACAAAACTTGTCAAGAATTGCACCACAAAGTATTTGAAGGAGACTTTCATGGAACACAAATTACCCCAACTGCCATATGCAATGGACGCCCTCGCCCCGACAATTTCCAAGGAAACCCTGGAATACCACTATGGCAAGCATCATCAGACTTATGTCACCAATCTGAACAATTTGATCAAAGGCACTGAATTCGCTGATGCGAGTCTGGAAGACATCATCAAGAAGGCTTCCGGTGGTCTGTTCAATAATGCAGCACAGGTGTGGAATCACACTTTTTACTGGAACTGCCTCAGCCCAAATGGCGGTGGCCAGCCTAGCGGCGATCTCGCTAGCGCAATCGACAAGGCCTTCGGCTCTTTCGATGCCTTCAAGGAAAAGTTTTCTACCTCTGCAGCAACCAATTTTGGTTCAGGCTGGACCTGGCTGGTGAAGAACAGCGACGGTTCGGTAGAACTGGCAAATACATCAAACGCCGGCTGCCCACTGACTGAAGGTAAGACGCCGATTTTGACTATCGATGTTTGGGAACATGCGTATTACATCGATTTTCGCAACGCACGCCCCAAGTACATTGAATCCTTCTGGGGTCTGGTTAACTGGGATTTCGCTGCGAAAAACTACGGCGCGTAGTTAAAATCCCTTCGCATTAAATCAAAAACCGGGGTGAATCTGCACGATTCCCCCGGTTTTTTTCGTTTTTCTGCCGCGATAGCACCGCGAAAGAATTGCGACATGCTATAGGTATGGCTAGAATACTTGGCTCCTCTTGACGAGGATAAATCGGCAGTTCGTAACAGGCGTTTCTATATTTAAGGGTCCGATTTAAATCCCGACCTGGATTCTGTAAGAAATGTTTTAAGGCAAATTATTCTGGAAAGCGGTCTCCGCGAGGCCGCTTTTCTCATTTTGGCGAACGAGAACAGCGATGTCAGATACGATTATGAAAACCTACAACCGGATTCCTCTCAGCTTTACCCGCGGAGAAGGTGCTTATCTATTCGACGCAGACGGTCGGCAGTTTCTGGATGCGGTGAGCGGAGTTGCCGTGTGCTGCTTGGGTCATGCGCATCCTGCAGTGTCCAAGGCTATTTGTGAGCAAGCCAATACGCTTGTGCACACTTCCAACCTTTTCCAGATCCCTTTACAACAACAGCTTGCTGATCGATTAACAAAGCTTGCCGGCATGGATAAAATTTTCTTCGGCAACTCTGGGGCCGAAGCTAATGAAGCGGCGATCAAGATCGCGCGCTTATACGGAAACAAACAAGGCATAAAAAACCCTGCCATCATTGTTACCGAGAGCAGTTTTCATGGCCGCACCCTGGCGACATTATCCGCCACCGGCAACCGCAAGGTGCAAGCCGGGTTTGAGCCGCTGGTACAAGGATTTTTGCGCGTTCCATACAACGATCTTGAGGCGATACGTCGTGTTGCCGAACACAATAATCAAGTGGTCGCGATACTCGTCGAACCGATACAAGGCGAAGGCGGAGTGAACATCCCTGATGCCAATTACCTGGATGGGATCCGCGAGATCTGCGATCAGCATAATTGGCTAATGATGCTTGATGAAATTCAAACCGGCATGGGTCGTACCGGTAAATGGTTTGGCTACCAACACGGTAAATCCACGCCTGATGTCATCACCCTGGCAAAGGCTCTAGGCAATGGCGTACCGATAGGCGCCTGTCTTGCGCGTGGCCCAGCTGCCGACGTGCTCGGCCCGGGCAATCACGGCTCAACCTTTGGTGGCAACCCGCTCGCCTGTGCAGCCGCGCTCGCAGTGGTTGAAACCCTGGAGAAGGAAAAACTGATTCAGGCCTCGGCTACTACAGGCGAGAAAATCCTTGCCGGTTTCAGGAAGGCACTCGAAGGGGTGGAAGGGGTAGTCAACATTCGTGGCAAAGGAATGATATTGGGTATAGAACTCGATCGTCCCTGCGCAGAGATGGTACAGCGCTGTATTGAAAATTCCGTACTGGTTAATGTGACTTCGGAAAAAGTCGTACGCTTGCTGCCCCCATTAAATCTTTCCAGCGCACAGGCGGACACCTTGGTAAAAACCGTCAGCGATACAATAAAAACATTTCTGCAGGAGAGTAGCGTATGACTACGCCACGTCACTTTCTGACTCTGCGCGACTTGAGCGCAGAAGAGCATCAATACCTGATACGACGTGCAATTGAACTCAAACGCATGCACAAGGCCGGTGAAAGCTATGAGCCGTTGAAAAACAAAGTGCTTGGCATGGTGTTCGAAAAATCATCGACCCGTACCCGGGTTTCTTTCGAAACCGGCATGATACATTTTGGCGGCCAGGCAATTTTTCTTTCGCCACGCGATACACAGCTGGGACGCGGAGAACCCATTGAAGATTCAGCCCGCGTATTATCACGCATGGTCGATATCGTCATGATACGCACCTTCGAGCATCACAAGCTGGAGAAATTCGCACGCTTTGCCTCCGTACCTGTTATCAATGCACTGACAGATCAGTTTCACCCCTGCCAGTTGTTAGCAGACATGCAAACCTATTTCGAGCACCGTGGCGATATCAAGGGCAAGACAGTTACCTGGATAGGCGATGGCAATAATATGTGTCACTCCTATATCAATGCCGCCGTGATGTACGACTTTAATCTTCGGATTGCGACGCCGAAAGCCTTTACCCCAGACCCGGAAATCGTAGCGTTCGGCGGCAAGCGCATCACTGTTTGCAAAACGCCACTGGAAGCTGCCAAAGGCTCCGATCTGATCAGCACTGATGTGTGGGCCAGCATGGGACAGGAAGATCAGCAGGCTGAACGTGCGCTGCAATTTCATGACTACCAGGTCAATGATGAAATCATGGCCGCCGCAAATAAGGATGCCGTATTCATGCATTGTTTACCCGCCCACCGCGGTGAAGAAGTGACAGCCGATGTTATAGACGGACCACAAAGCGTGGTCTGGGATGAGGCTGAAAACCGTCTCCACTCGCAAAAGGCTTTGCTTGAATTTCTCATGATCGGGCGCATGGATTAATCTGCATAACTGTACCGAAAAACATTCGTTGTTTTTTCATCCGTGAACAATTAAACATTGATGCTGTAACCCATGAGCCACATCCTTGAACTGGAAAACGTTACCTGCGCTTACGGCGAATCTGCAGTCGTCAAGGATCTTTGCCTGCGCATACGGGAAGGATGTTTTACTTGTTTGTTAGGACCAAGCGGCTGCGGCAAGAGCACTATCTTAAGGGCAATCGCGGGGCTTGAACCCGTGCAATCCGGACAAATAACGATGGATGGAAAATTAGTGTCCTCCACGCAAAAAATGATGCCTCCGGAAAAACGCCAGTTGGGCATGGTGTTTCAGGACTATGCCTTGTTTCCCCATATGAGCGTAACGGAAAATATCTGCTTCGGAATACGTAAACTCGACAGCCAAAAACAACGTAGAATTTCCAGCGAATTACTGGAATTGGTTGGCCTGGAACCCTATGCCAAACGCTATCCCCATGAGCTCTCGGGGGGACAGCAGCAACGCGTGGCACTTGCGCGCGCATTGGCGACTGAGCCCCGCATCATACTCCTGGACGAACCTTTCTCTAACCTCGATGTTGAATTGCGCGAGCGCCTCAGTCTGGAAGTACGCGAGATACTCAAGACCAGAGAGATCACCGGCGTACTGGTGACACATGATCAGGCAGAAGCGTTCGCCGTTTCTGACATGGTTGCTGTTTTACGCGATGGCGAATTGCAGCAATGGGATACCTCGTACAATCTTTACCATGACCCCTGTAACCGTTTTGTCGCTAATTTCATTGGTCAGGGCGTTTTTCTACCTGGTGAGTTAATCAACCCGAATTGCGTAAAGACAGAGATTGGTGAAATACGCGGTGATCGCGCCTATGATTGGCCGATTGGAACACGTGTTGATGTGTTGATCCGGCCCGATGACATTAAGCCAAAAAAAGATAGCCTATTGCGCACCAGCATTATAGAACGCAGCTTCAAAGGCTCTGAGATTCTCTACACCTTGAAATTGACCAGCGGACACCAATTATTATCGGCTTTTCCCAGCCATTGTGATTTACAGATCGGCGAGCAAGTCGGCATTGAACTCGACTTACATCATTTAATTGCATTCAAGCAATAAAAAAGCACTCCGAAGAGTGCTTTTCATAAAGATATGGCGTCAGTTAAAACTATTTACGTCTACGAGTGTATCCCAGTCCCAACAAACCAATAGCCATTAGCGCCAAAGGTGCGGGTGCCGGCACTCCATTGGGAGGTGTACTTCCACCGGGTTCACAGATCACGATCTTCTTGTAACACCCACCGGAATTCTTGTCGTAATAGCTTCCGCCAGCATGTGTGAAGCGCAAATAGTCCTTATTGCCATCGTCATATGAGCCGGAAGACTCGGCGCCAGCCATAACCAGCCAGTATTTCGAAGCCACATAGTCGTCCACACCATCGTTATTTTTGTCAGAAACAAATCGCTTGGTGTACTCAGTTTCGCCATAGCTATTGGTTTTAGTGCTGGAACCATTCTTTCCGTCATAAACCTTATAAGCTTCCCATTCAGACGAAGCCAACAGATCAGAATACTTCTTGCCTTTCAGATGATCGTCTATCGTCTTGCCGTTTGACTCCCAATCCGAGTCATCACCAACATAGGCGAAAACAGTAAAGTCAGTATCAGAACGATATTTACGGGTAAAGCTTATCTCTTCCAGGACTACACACTTATCGCCATAGTCATACAGTACAGATTCAAAATGCCCACCATCGTTATCGACATAGTTGTGGAAGTCGGTCTCGCCGGCGTCTTTGGAACCGTATCCGCCTTTATCGTAGTATGCATCGTGCTTTTCAAACGATTTATCCCACTTGGAATCCGACCATGAAGACACCTTCACTTTCTTGCTTCTGTCACCGTCGTCGTAGCTATAGTTCCAGTCGCCGTAGTCGTCACGTCCGTCACGATCATAGTCGCCACAATTGGAATAACAGCTATCATCGTTGCCGCTACTCCAGGAATAACTGCCTCCGCTATATGACATCCCGGCAAAAGATGTCGCGCTTGCCAGACATATCACTAGCCCGAGTGATACAGCTGAGAGGGTCTTGATTGGGTTCATCATTTTAATTGTCCCTGAGAAAAATTAGTTTCTACAGAACTAAAATACAATTAACATGCCAAGCGTGTTTTTTCATAATTTTCATATTGTTAAAATTCCTTTTAACAGTAATTGTAAACATCTTCGACAAGCATCAAGGCTGCAACCGATGCAGCATTTTTTCCGCATCCTTACGTTGAGGGAATTTAACACTCTTTTCTAGAATGTTTCTTAACTGAGACACTGCTTCGTCTTTCCTACCCATTTTTTCAAGGGCAACAGCGATATGAAACCCGACCTCCGGGTTCGCAGAGGCGCGGGCATGGGCGTTACGCAAAAAGCGCAATCCCTCCTCAGCACTTCCTGAACTCACCAGAATCCAGCCCAGAGTGTCATTAAAGTCAGGTCGATCAGGTTCCTGCTCATGCGCCCTTCTCGCTAACTCAAGAGCACGTATATCTTTGTTTATAAGATAAATATTGGCCAGATTATTAAGTGACTGCGCATGCTTGGGGTTGCGCTTTATAATCGCCTCATAATGCTCCGCTGCGCTATCTAATTCGTTGATTGACAACAGTTCCTGCGCTAACGCAGCTCTTATCTGAATACTGTCTGGATGCGTCTTTATCCAGGCCTCTAACACACGCCTCGCCTCGTCGTTATTCTTCTCGTTTTTATAGGCGCCAAACAGCTTCAAGGTCAGCGCTTCGCTTGGCTGGACCTCGAGGGCCTTATTGTATGACTTGCGTGCAGATGTAAACTTTCCCGACGCCGTGTACCAGTCTCCACGTAGGCGGTGATATTGAGCCTGATCCTGAGATTGTCGTAGTGTTTCGATCAGCTTTTCCGCCTCTTCCAGCTTATCCAGTGAAATCAGACTCTCGACCAAAACCACACGCGCAGGCTCAAAGTTCTCGTCACCTTCGATCGCCTTGCGCAAAGACCAGATACCACCATCCACGTCCCCGGCTTCGTACTGCAGTCGCGCAAGTCGAAATAGTAGTCGTGTGTCATATGAGGCCAACTTGGCTATATCACGATAAACACTACGAGCCCGATCGGGCTTGCCACTAAAATTGTATGCATTACCTAACAATTCCATCATTTTTATGCTTTCAGGAAATGCCACGCTGCCTTCGCTCGCTATCGCTAAAGCCTTTTCAAAATTTCGGTTACTGAGATAGGTTTCGATCAAATGGGTTAGGGCTGAGATGTTTGCTTTGTCCTCATCATAGGCCTTCTCAGCAAGCCTGATTGACTCGTTTGCTTCGCCGCGCTTTCTTGCCAACTGACTTTTCGCAATATAAACCGTGGCCATATTGCGATTTTGTTTTTCGAGCTCGTTGAGTATGGCACCTGCCTCATCCAGCTTATCCTGCATAGCTGAAATTTTTGCCAGATTCATTTGCGCTGGGAAAAATGATTCATCAGATGACAATATATGCCGTAGTTGCTTTTCCGCTTCTCCAAGTTTCCCATTCTCTATCAGGGCGACAGCAAGCATGTTTCGCGCAATCAAATTCTCTGATTGTATGGCAACTAGCTTACGTCCGATTACCTCCGCATCTTCCATCTTGCCTTCTCTAAAATACAAAGAAAGCAGCATAAATCCCGCCCTCGGATCCTTGGCCTTTTCAAAAAGAAGATTAAAATCCTGTCGCGCATCGTCTTCACGACCAAAATTCAAATCATTGATTGCCCGCTGTAAACGCGCTGTCGTCCCACCATGTCTTTTTACTGCAAGGCTCAGAATCTCATCCGCCTTTGCATATAAGTGAATATTCGCGTAGGCGGTGCCAAGCAAAGTGAGCAACTCATAGTCATTGGGATTCTTCAGTCGCGCAGTCTCAAGCACCTCGACAGCGTCTCTGTCCAATTGCTGGGCCATGAGTACACGCCCGAAAAGCTTCTGAGCCTGCGATACACCGGGATACAGGCGTACATAAATAGAAAGATAGTCGTGGGCTTTTTCATATTGTTCGATATCTAACGCCGTCATCGCGGCCAGCATGAGCAATGTAGAGTTACGTTGAAGATTCTTGATATCGATAGGTTCCAGGAAGGCATAAACACTCGTCAACACCTCCTGTGCTTCCTTCTTTTTTCCCGTTTTCTTCAAAAACGAATAATTTAGATACATACCGCGAGGGTCGCGAGGAAATTCTTTTTTTAACACCGCTAGATCTTTTTCCACCAGTTCATTCATTCCCAATTCCAGGTTCAAACTGGCACGACCAAGTAAGGCGTTTATGTTTTCCGGTGAAGCTACAACAGACTTGTCATAATACTCAGCGGCTTTTTGCAGACTACCTTGCGCATAGCGAATTTTTGCCATCAGTTCCCATGCACGAGACGAGTTTGAGTCAAAATCCAACGCGCGCGAGACCTGGGTTTCAGCCTCACCTAATCGTTCTTCACTAATCATCACCTGAGCCAAACCAAGATATGCTTTTGCCGAATCTTGTTTGGTGGATTGCGCCTGCTCAAATTCTGCCCGCGCCTTTTTCAAATCATTCAGTTTTATATAGGTATCCCCACGACGAACCAATAGCTCGTATTGCACATCTTTGCTAACACTTTTTGTGGAGACTAAGTCAACGACTTCCTGGTATTTGTTCTGTATGAATAATGCATCTGCGAGAGGTACCAATACCAGCGCGTGATCGGCTCCCATACGCATAGCGCGACTCAACTCCTTTTCTGCGCCAGCTGCATCCCCCCCCTCAAGCAAGACTTTTCCAAGCAAGACATGCGCGACGAGATAATCTCCATCTTGCTGTATCGCATTTTTGAGATGAATCAACGCTTCCTTGAGATCGCCTTTTTCGTAGGCCTGTAAACCTTTTTCATATTGTTGCGGCGCCAGGTCTTTCTCTGCCAAAACGGTGACCGGGTGAAAGATCATTAAGGAAAAAAAGCAGAAAAAGGCTATTTTAATTACCTGATTTTCAGCTACCGATTTATTACAGAGAAAGAATTGAAAAAGTTTTGACATTCGTTAAATCAGTCCAGGAAGTTTTAAGAAAATTATGAATGCTAAATTGCTCATCGCCTACTTAAATCACAAATGCTAAACAATCGACCCAGCAGGCGAATCCCACAAATAATAGCAGTCTTCGAGACACGACAGTATGACACAAACGTATTAATGTGCTCTTAACGTTTAAGCCTTAGGACATGTTTCAAACCGCAGTATTTCTAACAAAAACACAATCAAGATTTACATTGGCAAATATTGGCCCGCTTTCTGCGTCCGCCGCTCTTGCTCCAGAAATAGTCACGAACCACTTGTTCCGCTTTTAGTGTGCGCCAAGTCTCGACGTAAGTTTGGGGAGGAGCACAAAACCAATAATATGGGGTACAAAAAAGGCTGCGTAAGACGTTATGCAAAACGAGTATGCCTTCATTCCAGGGCATAGAGCATATCCAACAGACATTAGTGCTAACGATTACGAGAGAATATATGTACAAACAAATTCCATTACTCAGCAAAGCAAAAACCGTCCTCAACCCACATTACTCAACAAAGATACTGTTAGCCTTCGCACTACCTGCTTTAATGGCGACTCCGACCTACTCAATCGCTCAGAGCGACTGGGCCGTCGGTGAGATCCTGGTAAAAGGTAATCCAGGCATTAGTGACGAAACGCTTGCGTTGATTCTTCAAAAAGCCGGCGCTGCTGCTCTAGAGAAATTGCCGTTTATTGGCGTACACCGGGTAAATGTCCCTGCGAATAAAGAAGAGGTATTCGCGAATGCCGTATCTAACATTCCTGGGATCGCCTACGCAGAACTGAACAGACTTTTACCTTTAGCAGAATTCATCCCCGACGACCCCAAGTTTAGCGTTCAGTGGCATCACCAGCATGTTCATACACCTTTCGCATGGGACATAGCGACAGGTAGTAATGTCGTAGTCGCCGTTCTTGATACCGGCGTACAGGTCGATCACCCCGACCTCGCAGGTAATTTGCTCAGTGGCTTTAATACCGCTGATGACAGCACGAACACCATTGACGTCGTTGGTCACGGTACCAAGGTAGCTGGCGTCATTGGGGCAATCGCGGGAAATAGTATTGGCGTTGTAGGTATGGCGTTTAACGCCAGCATACTGCCTGTACGCGTCACAAATGACTCGACCGGAAACGCCTATCTTAGCGATATAGCTCAAGGCATCGCCTGGGCAGCAAACAACGGCGCCAAAGTCATCAACATCAGTTATGGCGTATCCGGCAGCAAAACGGTTGACGATGCCGCCCTCGCTTTTCGCGATTTAGGAGGTGTTGTCTTCGTGTCAGCAGGAAATAGCGGCACTGATCTAGGCTATAGCGACCAGCAAGGCCTAATTGCCGTTTCCGCCAGTGACAGTAACGACAATATTACCTCCTGGTCTAGCTTCGGAAATTATGTTGATCTCATAGCCCCTGGCTTAGGCATATGGACAACCGCAACCGGCGGAAGCTATGGAGCACCCTCAGGCACTTCCTTTTCCAGTCCAGTGGTAGCAGGTATTGCCGCCCTGTTAATATCTGTCAACCCTACTCTCACAGCCGCGCAGGTAGAACAAATTCTTGAAGACAGCGCGACAGATCTTGGTACGACAGGATGGGACAGCAGATACGGTCATGGCCTGGTAAACGCACAGGCCGCTGTTCAAGCCGCACTAAACATGGAAGGGCAAACCCCGACGCCAACTACTCCTACTCCCACCGAGCCACTTCCGGCGGATACAGAGTCACCACAAGTCAGCATTGTTTCCCCAGGTGATGGCATAGTTGTCAGTGGCACGGTCCAGATTGAAATACGCGCAAGCGACAACTTCGCAGTCAGCATGATTTCCTGCTATGTCGATAACAACCTAATGGGAACTGCCGCTGACACCGAAAGCTTTACTTGCAATTGGAATACGCGAAAAGCCACAGCAGGCCTACACACACTTCGTGCAGTCGCCAGAGACGCGGCAGGTAATGAGGGGGCAATCCAGATAAATGTCGAAACAAGCGATACCACTAGCTCTGGCAAAGGAAATGGACGAAAACGATAGTAGTCTCTAAAAAAAAGCGGGCCTAGTAGGCCCGCCTTTTTCTTTATAACTCTCGACTTGGTGCTCGATCAGTCCAAGCTAGCAAGATAATCCGCTAGCGCATCGATCTCTTCGTCGCTAAGCTTTTTGGCAATATCCATCATCATGTTGGCGGGATCATTGGCGCGAGTCGTCGCACGGAAATCGCGCAATTGCTTGGCGATATATTCGCGGTGCTGACCACCAATAACCGGGAACACATGGTTATTTGGCGCTTTGCCCTTACCGTTCTTACCATGGCAATTGATACAGCCATATAAACCGGTGCGAGGATTACCTTCCTCGAATATCTTCTGGCCCTTAGCGATACTCTTTTTATCGTCAGGTTTGCCCATCATATAACGGCTACCGCCCATAGACATCTGCGAGGAATAAAATGCAGCGATATCTTTTATATCCTGCAGCTCGCCCGCCATTGCCGCCATAGGTGACATGGTATCGTTCTGACGATGTCCTTTCTGGAAATCGATAACCTGCTTAATGATATAACCCGCTTTTTGTCCGGCGAGGTTCGGGCACTCGGGATTTACACTCATGCCATCTTCACCGTGACAACCCATACATAGGCCGGCTTTGTCTTTACCCGCAGCGGCATCACCACCGGCAAAAGCCCCTCCAGCCACGGATACTAATGCTGCGAACATCGCAACAACTGTTAATTTTTTTATCATAATCAACCCTTTACCGTCTCTCTCTTAAAGAACGCTATACGTTAATCTCACCCGTAAAAACGGCGCGAAAGCCTGTATTTTAATTAAGTAGAAGGGGAAGTAAAGGTTTATTAAGCAAAATTTCAGTAAATACCCGACAGGGCTATTACTACGCTGCCGCGGTGTCTGTTTGAAAACGGCGTTTCCACGCCTTGCGTATCAGATGCGGAAGCAAACGGTATATAGGCATGCGCAAATAGTGCGATCGCACATACAGCACCCAACGCGCGATACCCGTGAAACTGTCACGACAACTTGCATGTTCCGGCATGAGGCCTCGATGAAATAACAGATCCATGTAGCGGGGAAAGATGGGCGCATATTTGGAACTTAGACGCAAAGTCTCCTCTGGCACCGGGCTCAACAAGATTTTATGCACATAGCGCAATGCGTAAAACACTGGACGACCTAAACCCAACTGTCCGGCGCGATTCACTAACGCCTGCCAAAACCCCGGGTCTAGTTGCGAAAACTCGCGCATTAAAGCGTCCAGGTCGACTAGATCTCGCATGCCGTGCTCCAGCTCACCGTCGCAAAACAAATGTGTCGCACTATGTATAACCATATCCAGAGGCGACAAGCGATACGCGCCATCTTGCTCTATTGCGGACGCAAACAATAGTTCAGTTTTAACCTTGAGCCTCGCAGTCGGAGGCAGAATAGTATGGTGCAAATCAGTCACTGTATTCCGCTGCCGACTTATTAACGGCGGCAGCTCATGCATCCACTTGCGATAATACATTTGATCATATCGATCCAACGCCTTACGAATCCATCCGTTCAGAATCAAAGCACGCTCCGCACGCTCCAACCGGTCAGCCGGGACCATGATATCAACATCGGAAAATATTCTGCCATGCATAGGGGGCAGTTCGGCCATAACATAGGCCGCGCCTTTTAGAAAAACTGGCTGTATATCCGCCTTGGCAAGAGCACTTTTCAAACAGTGAATTTCCCATCGCACCGAGTTTTTTTGTTTTTCGAATAGAACGCGTGCTGCTTCGAAGTGCCAAACTGCGGCTGGCGGTATCGCGAATTGCAATTCATGCTGCACCAGCAAATAGTCAACTCGCGCCAACAAAAACGCGGCACGCGCCTGCCTAATTAATAGCGCCCAATCCTGCTGAGAAAAATCAACAACAACACCCGGCCTGGCCAATACTTCCCGCAGCAACACCTGCACGATTAGATGTCCTCCCCTGAAGCGACTCGATCGAATAATTCCAGCGCTTCGCCAATATCTGAATAAGAGAACGTGTAGGTTTCACTACCTCCTATGACCTCAGTCATGACTTCGAACCCGATTTTTCCCTGTAAGTCATAATTAAAGGCGTTGCGAATCAGTTCGACGAGTGACTCGCCTCGGTTTTTTCGCTCCAGCTGCGTTGTCGCGCCTGCCTGGTATTTAGGGAAAACGATCCAGGCGACCGGCACGCGCTCCAGCCCACGTAATACACTATCCGCAGGTGGTTTCATATGTGCAACAGTACCCTTTGAGGTATCGTAAGACTTTTTACCTATCACCATATCCGGAAACGTCTCGGCGATAATATCGATAGACTGGTTTTTCAGACTAACAGGACGGGGAAAGGGCACCGCTAACTTGCTAAGCGGATCAATAATGGTGAGCTCGTCGGATAACAAACGCCATCCGTGTGCGACAAGCGATGCGGTTAGGGTGCTTTTACCTGAACCCGGGGGCGCAGGCAACACCAATGCACGCCCGTTTTTCTCCACTATCGCGGCGTGTATCAGTATAAAATTATGTGCATGGTTACCAACACACCAGTTAAACGCCCATTCAAACAATGCGAAGGCGTGTTCAGCCGGTAGCGGTATAAATGGCGTATGGCCATCAAGCGAAAAACTCACCTGTGGTTTAATCCAGCGACGCAGACCTGGGGGCGACTTTATATCGAGATAGAAATCGATAAAGTCATCTTCTGGCACCAATGGGTATTGTTCGTAGAGATTGAGCAAACTCTCTGCAACAATCGAATGGCTGGAGCGCACGCACAGGCGGTATATCCCCGCGCGAATACGCATCTGGCCGGCCTGAAGACGACGTCGAATCTGTGCGAGCGTCAGGTCAGAAACTAGCACTCATCCACTCGCTTGATTAAACGAGCAGCTTCCAGCTCCGTCAAACGGCCTGTCAATTGTTCTTCCAAATCGGAATCCCATTCAACATCAAACTGCCTGGCCAACGCGAGACTCAGCTCACTCGCTGGAGTAGGCTCAAGCTTGAGATTCAAAAGAATTTCAGCGGACATTATGTCAAAAACTAATGTGCTGCCCGAGTTTTCATCGAACAAGGCCACCCGATCGTCGAGAGCTCTTGCAATTAGCGACATGGCATCGGCAAGATGCCAGGCAGCTTTTTCTGTCATAACGCTTTCACCATACGAGGGTTATCTATCGACATACTCATTGAAGCCATTAATAACACAGAAACCTTAAGACAGAAAAAAAGCCGCTTTTGCGGCTTTTTTCCAGGATTCATACGCGCCCGTTATGCACCAAGCTCGTTCAATGATTGAAACACCTGTTTTAACATCAAGGGGTCAGATACATGGTAAGTGTGATACAACTCGACAACCTCGGCTGGCGTATAGGGAAAGTTTCCTGCGAATTTATATGCATTCAATAATCCAGCAACGATGTGTGCACCAAGCTGATACGTGTCATCAGTTCCTTCCAACTGAATGACTTGCATCATAGTACGCCACTTCATTACGCCCCCATCGTAGTAGGAAAATGCTGAGTCCAGAAAAAACCCCTTGGCCGCATCGTTAAACGCCGTACCATCATCCCCATATGAGTTGAACGAACAATGCGGACCAGACATTCCATCCGTACAGCTTCCCGGCGCAAAACCGTAAACACTCCATTCTTCCGGATGTTGTCCCCAATAACCTGGAGTTAATCCTTTATAGTCGCCATTAGCACAAGGATCGATGCCGTCAGGTCTGACAGACAAATTGCCTGATTCCAACCCGGACATCGTACATGCCTGATTAACCGCCAGGGCCGAGCGGCTTTTGGTAACCAAAATCAACGGAGCGCCTATCAATCCGGCCTTGGCCAGGCGTCGACGCGATTGGTCTATCTTTTGATCTTTTGATTTATCTTGATTTTCGGTGTGACCCATCTTTTACTCCAGATGACGGTTTCGGCATCCAATATGAACGGCGCATTGCTATAACTGCATAAGTTGCGCCACTTCTATAACCTTTTAATACTCAACGACTTTTTCTCGATCCAAAACGCATTGCATCGCTTCTTGTCAATATTTCCGACAGCGCAATTCAAGCGGTATCTGAAGCACCTAACTTTTCTTCTTTGTGCTTCATGTAGTTAGCATATTATTTCATACCTAACTCCAGAGAAAGTGAAGTATGACACAACCAGTACGTAAATTTAATCGACAGTCGAGGAATAGAAAATACAGGCGCGCATTCTCCTACATACCTCTTGAAGTTGAAATAACCCGAAGGTCTTAATGACTATGGCCAAATTCTTGCCTATTCTCAAGCTATTAGGAAAACACCGATGTGGCCCCACGATAGCTGGAACCCGCCTCATCCAATATAAATGCAACGGTTGTGAATTCAGGCATCAACGCACAAAAGCGACACTATTTACGCCCTCTGATCACGCTCGCCTATTTGGCGCTTGTCGTCTACGGCAGCCTATACCCTATGAGCAACTGGCGTTTACCGGAAAATGATGACTGGTGGACCCTATTCGATGTTACCGCGCGATACATGCCTCGCAGTGATTATGTCACCAATTTTCTGGTCTATATGCCACTCGGTGTTTTGATAGCGATCAGTCTGCGTTCACGCTTTCCGCCGGTCCGCCTCATCTTAGTCTCTGTCCTTTTGATGTCTATCCTCAGTCTGACATTAGAATGGTTGCAAATATTCCTGCCCCGTGTCCCATCGCTTATCGACTCCGGTCTGAATATGGCGGGTGGATTTATCGGCACATTGATCGCGTATTTTACTGGCCGGCATTCAATAACCGGCGCCTGGCTACGCGAAAAACGTTGCAACTGGTTCGCTCACGGACGTTTCGCTGATCTGGCTCTGGCGACTTTAGGCATTTGGGCGTTGTCTGTAACCAGTCCCTTAATTCCAGTGTCCGGATTAGCGGAGTTGACTGATCGTCTGCAACTCTTTAGTCATACCAGCCATTGGCTGATCTACCCCAATATGGCGATAAATGTACTCGCGGTTGGATTCATACTTTCCTTTATCAGCGTTAACTTTCGCAGTTTCTGGCCACTGTATATTGTTTTCGTGTTCGTTATATTGTTTCTGCGCCTGTTTGTCATGGATACGCAAATGGATCTGGCAATCTGGTTTATGGCAATCATCGGCATGTTGTTGTGTGGCGGATTATTGTTGCTGGATATTGAGCGCCAGGCGGCCATTGTGATGACGCTACTCGTCGTCAGCTATTTGATGACTCACTTCCTGCAACCCGATTATGTAAGTCATGGCAAACTGATTAACTGGCTACCATTTGATCAACAGATCGGCAAAATACAGCGATTTGCCGAAATACTTCAGGTGTTTTTTGTTTTTCTATCGCTGTCGTTTTGTGCCATTGCCTTCCGTCCGCGCAATGATTTCAACTTTGGCATGATAGGTGGGTTCATGGTGGTATTCGTGGTGTTGCTACTCGAATCCCAGGATACCGTTGTCGATGTCACGGAAATTCTTCTCGCCCTGGGCGCCTGGACGATCCCCTGGCTACACCCGGAAATACGCAAAGGCCCAACACTCTACTGAACCACTACTGGCGATTCAGATAGGCTTCGTTTTCAAGATACCACGTTATGGTTTTTCGTATACCTTGCTCAAATTGAATCGATGGCTCCCAGTTCAATTCGCGATGTATCTTGGCGTTGTCGATCGCGTATCGCCAATCGTGTCCAGGGCGGTCAGTAACAAAGCTGATTAGATTTTCGTATTGGCCGGAAGTGCTGGGGCGCATCTCATCCAGCGTCTTGCAAATCAGACGCGCAATATCGATGTTCGCCCATTCATTACAACCACCGATGTTATACACTTCTCCGGTTATGCCTGTGCGCATAATCGTATCTACCGCGCTACAGTGGTCCTCAACAAACAGCCAGTCTCGTATATTCGTCCCGTCACCATAAACAGGTATCGCTTTACCTGCCAGACAGGAACGAATCACCGTCGGAATAAACTTTTCCGGATGTTGGAATGGCCCATAATTGTTCGAGCAATTCGATGTAGTGACTGGTAAGCCGTAGGTATGAAAATAGGCACGCACCAGGTGATCAGAACCGGCCTTGGATGCCGAATAGGGCGAATTAGGTAGGTAGGGATGCGTTTCGGTAAAAGCGGGCGCTGTTTTCTCCAGCGTACCGTAAACTTCATCCGTCGAGATGTGATGAAAGCGACATTGATCAGCATTCAGCTTTTGTTCTTTTAACCAATAGTTACGTGCGGCTTCCAATAAGGTAAACGTTCCCAACAAATTGGTTTGTACAAAAGCCTCCGGGCCAGATATGGAACGATCGACATGACTTTCCGCGGCGAAGTGGATAACGCTATCGATAGCGTGTTCGCGGAAAAGTTTATCCACTAATACACGGTCACATATATCGCCTTTGACGAAAGTGTGTCGGTCGGCACCAGGAAGTTCCTGAAGATTTTCCATACTGCCCGCATACGTCATCGCATCGAGATTCACGACTCTTGCCGAATCATCCTTTGCCAACAACCAGCGCACATGATTGCTGCCGATAAATCCTGCACCGCCAGTGATTAATATGTTCCTGGGAGAAAATGTCATATTAGCTTCCGTTATTTCTGTTTCGTTCGAACCTGTTCGAGTTCCGCAACCACATCACGCAACTCCTCACGCCAATCCGCTTGACTTATCCCAAAATCCTGTCGAATTTTATCGCAATTTAGCACCGAGTTTTTTGGGCGCATGGCAGGAGTTGGATACTCCTGTGTTGAAATCGGCGTTATGGTTTGGACTTTCACTACTTGCCGCTTAGCCGTTTCCTCGACAATTTCACGCGCAAACTCATACCAATCCGTCGATGGTTGGCAGGAATAGTGATATGTCCCCCACGGCCCACCATCTCGCAACACTTTCTCAGCCATTGCGATGATCGCATGACTCACTGCACGTGTTGCGCTTGGACAACCGTATTGGTCATTCACCACCCGTAACTCGTCACGCTCCAAAGCAAGCCTCTGCATGGTCTTTACAAAATTATGTCCAAATACACCAAATACCCAGGCAATACGCAAAATCAGATGTGACGAACAATGTTGTCTGATAGCCTGCTCGCCCTGCCATTTACTTTCACCGTATACACCGAGAGGACTAGCGACATCATCCTCTACATACGCACCGGATTTTTCGCCATTAAATACATAGTCGGTAGATATATGTACCAGCGGCAGTCCATGAAGCGTGCAGGCTCTTGCCAGATTCGCCGCACCATCGTGGTTAACCGCGAAAGCGAGTTCCGCTTCAGATTCCGCCTTGTCGACGGCTGTATAGGCCGCGCAGTTAACGACGATGTCGAACTTGTGCGTGTTCAGGAAAGCGTTTATTGACTCTTCAGAAGTAATATCCAGATCTGAGCGCTTAGGAGCTTCCACCTTATAGTCGCGAGCGCCCGCGATTCGATTCAAATCACTTCCGAGTTGCCCATGTCCTCCGGCAATTAAGATTTTCATGACGCGGGATATAGGGGTAGATCGTGCTCGGCAACACCGGCAAGTGACGAGGCGGCTTTATCTTTTTCTGAAAGCGTGACATTTACAAGCGGCCACTCTATGCCTATATCCGGATCATTCCATGCGATGCTGCGTTCGTGTTGAGGATGATAATAGTCGGTGCATTTATACATGAAATCGGCGGTTTCACTCAGCACGCAAAACCCGTGGGCAAAACCGGGAGGGATATACATTTGACGATGATTTTCTTCGCTCAGAATATGGGCATAGTATTGACCATAGTTCGGCGAACCTCGACGTATATCCACTGCTACATCAAAGACAGAGCCTCTGGTGACAAACACCAGTTTTCCCTGTGCATGCTCAACCTGATAATGCAGACCTCGCAACACCCCCTTAGCCGAGCGAGATAGATTGTCCTGCACGAAATCCATGTCTATACCCGCCTCGCGATAGCGTTGGGTATGGAAAGACTCCATAAAAAATCCTCTCGTATCACCGAATACTTTGGGTTCGATGACGATAACGCCAGGTAATGTGGTTTCAATGATATTCATAATTAGACACGTTGGTATCTTGCGGCCTTCTTGTGCCTACCCTCACCAAAATGGTGTGAATAGAAACATACAAAGACCGAACTTTTATCCAAAATAATCGCGTTTCAGCAAATCCAGAAGATATTGACCGTAGCCATTTTTTGCCAGGGGCTGAGCCAGTCTTTCCAATTGTTCGGCATCTATATAACCTTTACGATACGCTATCTCTTCAGGGCAGCATATCTTCAGACCTTGACGCTCCTGAACCACTTCCACATAGTTGGCAGCGGCCAATAATGATTCATGAGTACCCGTATCTAGCCAGGCAATGCCGCGACCAAGGGCTTCGACATTCAGCTGCCCCATCTCCAGATAGCGCTTATTGACATCGGTGATCTCCAGTTCTCCTCTGTGCGAGGGCTGGATGGATTTGGCAATATCGACGACCTGGCTGTCGTAATAATACAGACCGGTGACCGCGTAGTTGGATTTCGGTTGTTTGGGTTTTTCCTCTATGCCCTGCGCCACGCCGCTTTTATTAAACTCCACAACACCGTAGCGTTGTGGATCCTTAACGTAGTAGCCAAAGACTGTCGCACCTTCGGAACGAGACGTTGCCGCCTGCAGGGTTTTTTCCAGGCCATGTCCATAGAAAATATTGTCGCCCAATACCAGACAGGAAGGCGAATTGCCAACAAACTGTTCGCCGATGATAAAGGCCTGGGCCAGCCCATCGGGTGAGGGTTGAACGGCATAAGCGAGATTCATCCCCCACTGGCTGCCATCACCGAGTAAACGTTCAAACAAAGTGGCGTCCTCGGGTGTGGTTATCATCAGCACATCGCGGATACCCGAGAGCATCAGCACCGACAACGGATAATAAATCATGGGTTTGTCATAGATCGGCATCAACTGCTTACTGACAGACCGAGTGAGGGGGTGTAGACGGGTACCGGATCCTCCCGCCAGTATAATGCCTTTATACTGCAATGCGTTTTCCTTACAATAGCGCCTAATTTCGTGCAGCGATTGTACATGACGAAAGCCGCCAGTTGAACCTGTATGTGGTGGTCGTCTCTTCAAACGCCGCCACTATCTACTTGTTATTTCAGGAAGAATCGATAATAAATGTCGGAACTGTTACACCAGCTGATATTACGCAGCAGCAATACCACCCCCAATTCCACCGCCCTGCAATGGAAAAAGGAGGCCATGGATTATCAAACCCTGGCCCAAACCATATCGCAGGTCGCCAGCGGACTGATGGGGCTTGGACTGAGCGCCAATGAGCGAGTCGCCATTTACCTGCCCAAACAATTCGAAGCGGTGTGCAGTTTTTTCGGCACTTCGATGGCTGGTGGAGTATTCGTTCCGGTTAATCCGCTACTCAAATCCGAACAAGTTGGCTATATCCTGCGTGACTGCAATGTACGCACACTCATTACGTCAATGGATCGCCTTGCACTGCTTGAAGAAACACTGGAGCATTGCCATGACCTTCAGAGCGTCGTATTGGTCAACACGGCGACGAAAGCGTTACCTGAGCTAAAACTACAGTCGGTTCTCCGCTGGGAGGAACTGATTGCAAACGGCGGTAATTCCCGTTTTCACCGTCGCATCGACAGCGATATGGTTTCGATACTCTATACCTCAGGCAGCACCGGCAAGCCCAAAGGCGTGGTGTTGTCGCACAAGAATATGGTTACCGGTGCCAAAAGTGTCGCCGAGTATTTGCAAAATACCGCTCAAGACAAACTGCTCGCGGTACTGCCGTTTAGTTTCGATTATGGCTTTAGTCAGTTGAGTACGGCTTTTCATGTGGGTGCCGAAGCGGTGCTCATGGACTATTTACTCCCCCGCGATGTGGTAAAGGCGGTTGCGCGCTATGGCATCACCGGCCTTGCTGGCGTACCACCTCTGTGGAATCAGCTTGGTGCACTCGAATGGCCACAAGAAGCTATTGATTGCCTGCGCTATATGACAAACTCCGGTGGTGCCATGCCAAAAACCACCTTGGCTTCACTGCGTAGCAATCTACCCAAGAGTGATTTCTATTTAATGTATGGTTTGACCGAGGCGTTTCGTTCCACTTATCTGCCACCATCAGAAATCGACAAACGCCCGGATTCCATGGGCAAGGCCATACCCAATGCAGAAGTGATGGTAGTGCGCGAGGACGGCAGTCCGTGTGCGCCCGGTGAACCGGGCGAACTCGTCCATCGAGGATCACTGGTATCCCTGGGCTACTGGAATGACCCGGAAAAAACCGCGGAACGTTTTAAACCAACACCTTCGCAAGTCAGCGGACTGGTCTTGACTGAGCTGGCGGTATGGTCGGGCGACACTGTCAAAATGGACGAAGACGGTTATCTTTATTTTGTCGGACGTAAGGACGATATGATCAAGAGCTCTGGCTACCGCATCAGCCCGTCAGAGGTCGAAGAGATTATTTATGCCAGTGGACTAACAGGTGAAAACGTGGCCCTGGGCATTCCGCATCCTATACTTGGACAGGCCGTAGTGATTGTCGCGACTGTGAAAACTGATGATGCATCAGAAGAAACACTGCTAAGCCACTGCAAACAGCACCTACCGAATTTCATGGTGCCGATAAAAATTATTTTCCGTGAACTTTTGCCTAGAAACCCGAATGGGAAAATTGATAGAAAGGCGCTTGCGATCGAGTACGCGGATATCTTTAACGAAACGAATTAGTGATTAAATCGATGAACAAACCCAAACCTCAACACGCCCCTATGGATCAGTTTACTATCATTGACGGCGATCTTGCTGTTGGGGGAATGACGGTAAGTCGTTTAGCAGAACAGGCTGGCCAAACCCCATTTTACGCCTATGACCGATACCTGATCACGCAACGCATCAAACTGCTACGCGAATCCCTACCGGCGGACATTCATTTGCACTACGCGATTAAGGCCAATCCGATGCCTGCAGTGGTTCAACACCTGGCGACACTAGTCGACGGCTTTGATCTCGCCTCTGCTGGTGAAATGAAAGTTGCGCTCGACACTTCCATGCCGCGTGAACACATTAGTTTTGCAGGGCCGGGTAAGACCGATAAAGAATTACGCCAGGCCATCGCCGCTGGCGTCGTTATCAATATGGAATCAGAAGGCGAAATGCGTCGGATTGCGAAGATTGCTAACGAGCTTGGCATCACACCAAAAGTCGCCATACGCGTAAATCCGGATTTCGACTTGAAATCATCCGGCATGAAAATGGGTGGTGGACCGAAACAGTTTGGTATCGACGCCGAGCGCGTTCCTGCTTTGCTGAAAGAACTTTCGAAGCTGAATCTAGGTTTTCACGGTTTTCATATTTTCTGGGGTTCACAAAACCTCAATCCTGATTCGATTATGGAAGCCCATGAAAAGACATTTGAGCTCGCTGTTCGGCTGCATAGTGATGCACCTTGCCCTGCCAAGCTGCTGAATATAGGTGGAGGCCTTGGCATCCCGTATTTTCCTGGCGAACAACGACTCGACCTCAACCCGATCGGCGAAAACCTGAATAGACTTCTGCCGAAGGTAAAGGCAGCCATACCTGAAGCAGAAATTGTTACCGAGCTCGGACGTTTTATTGTTGGTGAGGCTGGTGTCTACGTTTGCAAAGTTATCGACATCAAAGAATCCCGGGGTGAAAAGTTTCTGGTGACCGACGGTGGCCTTCATCACCATTTAGCGGCCTCGGGTAATTTTGGTCAGGTGATTCGTAAGAATTATCCGGTGGCGATTGGAAATAAAATGGTTTCCACAGATCTGGAAAATGTCAGCGTGGTTGGACCTCTATGCACACCTTTGGATTTATTGGCTAACAAGATGGATTTGGCTAGTACGGATATTGGTGATTTGGTGGTGGTGTTTCAGTCGGGGGCATATGGGTTGACGGCGAGTCCGGAGAAGTTTTTGAGTCACCCACAAACCACTGAATTATTGATTTAGTAATTACAGACCGAACTCAAACGCGCCAATATCTAAAGCCTTTCCACGCATTTCTCTCCGGCGCAATTCCTTGTCACCGATTTGCCACTCAGGGATTAACTCCGTTCCTCCAGGCAAGACAAAAGGGACGGCCTGATCGATGATATCTGTATCCATTTTGGGTCGAAAATCGAACGATTCAGGTGCTACGAATTTTCCTGGCAGGTCTTGCATTAAATTGTTACTCGCATGGACGCCGTTCTCTTCTGGCAAACGCCCTTTTCCCACAAAGAGATTGTTTGTCACCCGGACTTTAGCGCCAGGCTTTATGGTTACAAACATCGCTGAGTTTCGATAATTGATAAAGGTATTGTGCACTAGATATAGACTATTCTCTTTGTGCTTCAATCCCTCCATCCCGAATGCCACCATAGCCCAGTTATCGGTCTTATCACTTTGCTGAATCACATTTCCGATAACAATAGAATTCCCACCATTGGGCAAATCAATCAAATAACTCGAATTTCCGTCGGTGCCATCCAAGAGCCTATTATAGGCAACATAGTTGTTACTCGCTCTGCTTTTGAGCGTATGGCCAATGATGGCATGGTGAGAAAGATTTCCAATAAAATTCAAACTACGCACTTCACCAATATATACATTGTGGGTTTGGCCTCTGCCATGACCATTATATGAAAACACGCTATTCTCTATCGAAATATCACTCTTTGTATTCTTACCTGAAAGAATTCCGTTCTGGTTGTGATGAAAAAAACAGTTAACAATCTTTATACTCGCACCTTCCAAACGCAGTGCCGCGCCGTTTTTATCTCGGACTTTTGCACCGGAAAACTCAATATTTTCGATGAAATAGTTATCGCCTTGTAACACCCAAATTGCCTTACCATTTGGAATTTGACGCTTACTTTCAATATGAGGCACACCATTTACACCGCGGATGATCAAGTCATCAGCCTTCCAGATCGCCACATCATCATCGTAAAAACCTGCAGCGTCAATCAATACGGTATCGCCATCTCCAGCAAATTCCGCGGCAACACTGGGAAACAAAAACTCTTTTCCTGGACCAACCTCAAGGACTTTTGGCGTTCGCGATCCGCCGTTTTTATCATCGGCTAATGCGCCGTGCATAAAAGTCGAGAGACTTAACGTCAGCACTAAAATGCTGAGTATGCCGCCATGAACTTTATGATATGTCATGCAGCCAATCCAAGGTCAAATGCTCTACTTGACTACGCCACTTCTCACTGGAAAATGTATGATTCGCCTGTTGCACGTCCTTAAAAATCGCCTTCTTTTTTGCGAGCATTTTTTTCCATTCCCTGGACGAGGCGATGAGGTCGCGAAATTCACTCGCCGTCAGATCGTCTTCACTAAGAACAAACAACACTTTCCCGTGAAACGCACTCAAGCCTTGCAACATTCTTTGTGGTAGTGGCGCAATTCCACATGACGCATCACTGGTAATCTGACTTGCTTTTTTTGACATTGATACTGCAGAACTCACCGACTCGCCCATGCGGAACTTGCCGCTAAATACTTTGGACCAAAATGCTTTGCTCGTCAGCCTTCGCAAATAGTAGTGTTTGAGATACGCACGCGCCTCTCCTGCCTCTGTCCTGACCCACGGATTCAGCAACACCATGCCCGAAACTCGGTTATCGGTATGCCCATAGAATAAGGCAGCGGATGCCGCATCGCACAATCCCCATATAACCACTTTCTTGATCGATGGCGAATGGACAATAAACGTGTCTATAGCTGCGCGAATATCCTGGTCGACATCTTCAAACGTACGCAATTCACCACTACTGTCTCCCATACCTCTGTAGTCAAAACGGAAGACAGGAATTCCATTGCTTGCAAGCATGCGTGCGAGTAAAACAAACTGCCGATGTGAACCCGCACGATATTGCGGACCACCGACGACGATGAGTACACCTGTTTCAGCAGATGCATCCGAGTGATGAACTATGCCGACTAGCGTTTCGTCCTGGCAGGTAAAAGTAATCGGCGTTTCGGGATGACTATCCATGTGACTTTTCAAACTTCTGCTTCAAGATGATAGTATGCACACACTAACATCAATTAATTTCGGCGCTTCGACGAGCTCAGTCGCGCCCCAAAAAGGTGGGCCAACTATTTTTTGAAATTGAATCTTTTTGCCTGTGGATGCGAGATGCTCAAATAGCTTACGATTCATCAAAGGAGGCTCACGTCCTTCGTCGGCGATAAGTTCGCACCAGCAAATGTCTACGTCGAGTTGCTCGAGATTCCCCGCTAGCTTTGCGTCAGACATAGGGCCAACTAAACTGCTAGAAAGCTGATACCCCGCGATTTCGACATCTGTGCCGGATTCGATCAGCTCAAAGATCGCTTTGGTCGTCGATAACTCTCGATTTTCGCTAGTCATATTGGCCGCAATTTTCAGGCGAAAGAATTGGGTTAAAAACGTTCGTCCATCTAATACAGGTTGCCACATAACAAGTTTCCGAATATCCGTCTCAGACGCCACCTCTGTACCTAATAGACAGCCGGCCCTCATCGCCAGCATGTCTATGGAATTTGCACCCTGTTCCTTCAGCCATTGGATACCTGCCAATATATCGGATTTCCAGTCTTCCCAACCAGCATCCGCAAAATCGCCTCCACTATCTCCTGTCCCGTATAGGTCGAGCAACAATACGATCGAACCAGATTCAGCCAATCGACGCGCAATACGTGTAAACAGGTGGCGAGACCTATTCATTTCCTCCGCAAATGGGGGAACCACGACAACGCCATTAATTTTCTGGCTTTTAACAATTGCTTGGGGAACAAAGGCGATACAAAAAATCTTTTTAGTATCGCGTTCAAGAAAAAACGGCTGAACGGAGAATGTGTTACTGCTCAAGTATTCAACTTGCCTTCAACGAAATCAACCAGACTACCAACTGACTCAAATGTTTCTGCGTCAATCTCATCATCATCAACGACAAAGCCATAATTCTCTTCCAGGGCCGTAATAACCGACACCACCGCCATGGAGTCAAACTCCGGCACACCACCCAAAAGCATGGTCGACCTATCGAACCTGCCTTTGATATCAGTAATTTGCAATACATCCCCCAGGATCTGGAGCACTTCCTCAAGTTGAGACATCGTTACCTCTACTCATCAATGTGTCTGAGCACGACACTACCAAGCAAATAAAAAACTGCATAATATACCACGCGAATCATGGATTGGGATGCGTAGAATGAATCTTTACTTGTCAATCAATAAGCCACTGTTTTGGACCAGAAACAGCTGACCCGAAAGCGATTTGATAGCTTATAGCGCGCTCCCAAAGCTAAAACGCAGTTGCGTGCGTCGCCTTAACCCGACACAGTAGAGCAACTTTCGACACCCAATCAGTTTCTTATAGAGAGCTTCGCAAAAGCGCGTTATGATATTCGGTTTGGCAATCAAGGTGCTTGGGCGATTATAGCGGGTTTTACGCTTGTATTGGCCTGAATGCTGCAATTCACTATAAATCATTTATTTTGAAAGAAAAACTTTGTAATTGCACAAAACGGATTATATGCATCTAAGATATACAACTACAGCCGGCTGCAAACGCTTAATCACTTCATTAGGACTAACGTTATTCGGGTTGTCCGCACTTAGCTGCTCTGACGGCTCTCGTGAAAATTTCTCGCTCGAGCTTGTGAGCCAGAAAGATGCTCAGCGAATAGAAAATTCAATTCCAGATCAATCCTCCCTGGACAACCAAATACACAATCACGTTAACGACACCCAGGTAAACGAGCCCAGCAAAAACCAAACCAGTAAACAGACTAATGACCAAACAAGTACGCCGATCGACAGCCCATTGATCGATAGTTCGCTGATAATACAAAACGATGAACAGCCATCTATTGTGCCTGCGCCTTTAAACAATGCGCCTGTCATATATTTAAAAGCTTCCGACATAGCCATTGTGGGGATAGAGAAGTCAATCAGCGCTGAGGCATTTGACGCCGATGCGGACGAGCTTGGGTTCTTGTGGAAGTTGGCCTCTACGCCTAAGGGCAGCGCAACTACGTTGCAGACGAATACCTCGTCCTACACTCTGGTCACACCCGACATTGCAGGTGCATATCTGCTTGAACTGACCGTAAATGACGGCAAGTCTTCGGCAACAAAATCCATGGAACTGATCGCTACGACAGAGAACATTCCCCCTCGAGCCAGGATAGACACAACAAGTGATGTTGTAGCGAGTCAAACCACCGTTGCTTTATCTGGTGCGGGAAGTCGCGACGAGGACGGCGACACACTTAGCTATACCTGGACGATGGTGTCCAGGCCGGCAGGTAGTCAGGCAACACTTTCGAACCTATACACCGTTGAAACAACATTTCATACTGACGTAAACGGTTCGTACAATATCTCGCTTCAAGTGCGTGACGACACGTCTCAGAACACTGTCACGAAGACGATATACGCCAGTTCATACAGCTTGGACATTTCTTGGCCGGCAAACCCCGATGGACCTGATGGATATAGCATTTATATTGGCGAAGACATAAGCAATATAAACGAATTGCTAACCATCTTAGTCGCTGACGATACTAATTGGGAGCCCGCTTCTCCATCGGTCACCATAGGTGGAGAGACGATCATTTCTGCACTCCCTGCAAATAGTAAATTTGCCTGCTTCTCCATTAGAGCATACAACGCATGGGGATATTCAGATGCTTCTGATGCTAGTTGTATAACGTTACCGTAACGATATGCGCAATCCAACTAGTAACACGACCCGCCAATTTTTCTACCGACTAGGTTTTGCCCTCGTTTTAGCTGGCGTTAGCGGATGTGAAGTCGGAACAGAGTCCTTTGGGAAATTCCAAATTACCCCTTCCGAGACAATAAACAAGGATGCCACCAAACAAAACGAGTCCGACATACTTAATAATCGGGATTCGATTGACGCCAAAATTGAGGACGACAAAACAAACGAAACAGAGGCCAACTCTGGAAGCACCGATGTAGTTATTGACGCCACAATTCCAGCCCCCCCAGAAACCGTTGCAGAGGAGCCTGAAATTATAAAAGTAGAGCCTGAGTCTCCTGATTTATCTGCCACCATGCCCATCGCGAAGGTGCGTATACAGAATCTGCGAAACAGCGCTCAAGCATCAATACCGATTACCTTTGGCCACATTTTCCATGAAGGGCAGGTTTCCGGAAATGCGCAATTATCAGTGGTGTTAATAGGCGAGACAATTCAACAACTACAAAGTCAATTTGATAAAAAGGCCTTTCACACAGACACATCGTTACGACACGCAATTGTTACATTCATGCTACCAAGTCTTGCACCTTCTGGCGAAGCAGTGCTTGAACTCAGAACGGCATTAGATGCTCCTCAGAGCACACCTATTTCGATCCAGGACATCCTCAATAGTCAGTTCGACGGTAAAGCCTCGGTAACTATCGACGGTATTGTTCATACTGCATCCGTTAAGGATGCTCTGCGAAACGGCCTGCAATCCACATGGATAAATGGCTCACTCGCGAGTGAGTGGATAAGCGCCACGCCACTAGTGACCGCAGAAGGAGTTGAACATCCTCACCTGACAGCGCGCTTTTATGTCCGCGCTTACACAGGACTTCAATCTATTCGCGTTGATTATGTAATTGAAAACAACTGGGCCTACGTGCCAGGACCGCAAAACTTTACCTATGATGTACAACTTGAACTCTGCGGAAAGCGTGTCTACGAAAAAACAGGACTTACTCACTATCATCATGCGCGTTGGCGGAAAACGTTGTGGTGCGGCGAAGAACCGGACGTTCATGTGAAGCATGATGTGGACTATCTTATCGACTCAAAAGCGGTGCCCAATTATGACCGCAGCATTGTGATTCCCGAACAAGATCTTCAAGCGATGGATGACGGTTGGAGTGGCGAAAAAATTGAACCCATGGGGATCGGTGTTGCGAACGCCTATATGCCAGCGACGGGGGCAAATCCAGCAATTGGGCCACTACCTCGATGGAGCGTTCGATACCTGCTCAGCCAGGATTATCGAGCGAAGACAGTGATGTTAGGTACAGATTCTTTAGCCGGAAGTTGGTCAATACACTACAGAGACAAGAACACAAACCTTAGTGTATCGCTTGATGACTATCCCTATATGACACTTAAAGGCACATATGGCGATACCCGTAACCCTGTCACAGGAAAACATGAAGCATTTCCCGCCTGCGCAGGCGAATGTGCAAGTTTATACACCCACGATGTTGCACACCATCCGTCACTGGGATATCTGCCATATATCGTAACCGGCGACTATTATCTGCTAGAAGAACTCCAGTTCTGGTCCAACTATCTTTTATTTCAAAGCAACCCACATTTCAGAGAGTTTGGTTCGGGTCTTTTCAAACAGGAGCAAGTCAGAGGACAGGCATGGGCGCTTAGAACACTTGGACATGCAGCATATATCACCCCCGACGCCAACCCAATGAAAGAGTACTTCACGACAAAACTAACAAACAACATAAACTGGTATAACAGCAACTACAGCCAAAATGATATTGCTAACCCATATGGCGTAATAACTAACGGCTATGCTCTTGTGTATAACGATGGTAAAGGAATTGCGCCATGGATGGACGACTTCTTCACCTGGAGCACTGGAAACCTTGTAGATCTAGGCTTTACCGACGCCTCTACACTCTTAAAATGGAAATCGCGCTTTCCTATTGGTCGTATGACAAACCCCGGCTATTGTTGGCTTTTCGCATCGAGCTATTCGTTGAACCTACGTGCAAGTCAGGACACGCCTATTTATTCCACATGGCTTGAAATTTATACTACGCAATTTGCGCCCGAACTCACATCGAATGAATGTAACAGCCTGGCCATGGCCGAATACAGACAAATTGACCGCGGTGTGATGGAAGGCTACCCATATTCACCAACCGGATATCCGTCGAACCTGCAAATTGCCTTAGCTGCGGTCGACAATAGCGTCGATGGGGCCCAAAAGGCCTGGGATATTTTTCAAAATCGCACTGCCAAACCCGATTACTCCCGCTACCCAAACTTCGCGATTGTACCTCGATGAAAGATTTTGGAGACACCATGAAAACCACATACGCATCAAGCTACTCGAGATACTTCAAGATGGTATTGTTTACGCCATTCTTTTTATCTTGGAACACGGGAGTTCTAGGGGGACCACTGGAAGATCTAGCTCCACTCCATTGGTACCAAATCGAAAACAGCAAACTTTCAGATATCGCACCGAACCCGCTTCCTGAAAATAATAGCGGTCACAAGGCGGTCATCTCCGCTTGGAACGGGGCTGTTTACGATACGAGTAGAGATAAATTGATCGTTTGGGGTGGAGGACATGCTGACTATTCAGGAAACGAAATATATGCATTCGACCTTGCCTCACTGACATGGGAACGACTTACCGAGCCGTCATCCCTCGTAAACTGGACGGAAGGAGATAAAAAGTATCAGGATGGAGCTCCGGTTTCACGACATACATATGGATATATCGACTATATACCTCCTCCATTTGACCGGCTATTCGTCGCCGGAGGTGGTGGACTCTGGAAAACTGGTAAAAGTGACACCAATACCTTTTTCTATCATTTCGCTACCGCTACTTGGCAGTACCTTCAGGCTTCGGTCCCATTTAACAATGGGAGTATTGGAGCATTAAGTGTTTATGATCCGCTTACTCGCAAAATATGGGTACATAATGCTGGCGCAGGATCATTTCTAAGCTCGTACAATCCTGTAAATGACACCTGGCAAACTCACGGAAACATGCATACCGAACCTGACGGCTGGATTCCGTATACGCTTTCCGCCGCGATAGACCCAATTCGCCGAAAACTCGTCGCGATTGGGAATAATCAGGTTTATATTTGGAGTTTGAGCAACAACCAGACTATTGCAAATACCAAGCTTGCCACATCTGGTGATACCGAAATACTCGGCAAACCCAGCCCAGGGTTTCAATACGATCCAGCATCAGATAGCTTTGTCGCATGGGCAGGCGGTTCGGACGTCTATCAACTTAAACTGGGTACGGGAAAATGGGAACGCATTCCAGCAGCCATTACAAATACCGTTACCCCACCTCCCCAAACTGAGCAAGGTACCTTTGGTCGGTTCAGATATATTCCATCGAAAAATGTTTTCGTCGTAGTTACCAGCACCCTAGACAACGTATTCATTTATAAACTGGGACCAAAACCGATTGCAAGCACACCAATCAAGCCCAATGCAGCCTCGGTGAACACGAAACCATTGTAAGAAAGAGATGGTTAGTATAATTTTCCGCCACGGAATGTAGTATCATTCGGACGAACAGCACCATACGGAATTGCTCTTCCCTAGGGTTTTAGGCACAATTCACCTCGAAATGCTTTGCCTGCTCACCCTCAACTTAA
Source organism: Gammaproteobacteria bacterium (assembly GCA_029881255.1). Classification (NCBI taxonomy): domain Bacteria; kingdom Pseudomonadati; phylum Pseudomonadota; class Gammaproteobacteria; species Gammaproteobacteria bacterium. The sequence continues at coordinate 212,650 of JAOUMY010000003.1, forward strand.
TGCTTCTGTATTTTCAGTCACTTGAAAATGCTTAGCTATTTTTTAAAATATTCGAAATTATTGCGACATAGACAGAATTACAATAAATGAACTATCCATTACCTGGCATCCCAATCAAACCTACAATTGATGAGTCTACGTTGTTCAAACTCGCAAAAAGGCGCCCATTTCCATCAATATTAGACAATAGTGATATTCGTTTTGTGACCAGTGGTCGGGTCGCCATCACCATAGCATTACAGGAGATGAATATAGGTCCAGGGTGTGAAGTGCTTATTCCCGCATACCACTGCTCTTCGATGGTTGAACCCGTGCTCTTCGTAGGAGCTAAACCGGTTTTTTATAAGATCACTCAAGACACCTCTGTCGATTTCGACGACATTAAGCTCAAGTTGACTAGCAATAGTAAACTTCTTATGGCGACACACTATTTTGGTTTTCATCAGCCCATTGGCCGTATACGTGAGTTTTGCGAAGAAAATAATCTGCTTCTTCTCGAAGATTGCGCACACGCGTTTATGGGTAAAATCAACAACCGTCCCATTGGAAGTTTTGGAGACGCCGCGATTGGGAGCGCAATGAAATTTTTTCCTGTATTTGATGGGGGCTGTCTGATATCAAGATACTCTATTGAGAAAAGACATCCTCTCACTAGTGCAGGAAAAGGGTTCCAGTTCAAAGCCAAAGTTAACCCTCTCGAGTATTCGCTACACTACAAAAGACTACCGTTTCTCAAATACTTTTTTTCTCCAATTTTTTCCATAAAAGATGCTGTTTGGAAACTATTAAAATCCCTAAAAAGAAAAACCAGCTCCATTGGGCCAAGCTCCTCGGAAGGTGGCTATAGCATTGATCCTAATTGGCTCGACAAAGAAATTTCCAACTTTTCATTGTTCGTAATCAAGAATAGTAACTTGGCTGGCATAACTCAAAAAAGACTGGACAATTACCACTACTTTCGGACGAGAATAGAAAATAATTCCTTAGTTTCCCCACTCTTTGATAGCGTGCCGAACAACACAGTACCGTATGTATTTCCTGCCGTTGTTCAACACCCCGATAAGCTTTTTCCAGTATTGAAAAGCAAAGGGGTACCCATTGTTCGCTTTGGTGAGTTCTTATGGGAAGGAGTAGACGCCGACGTCTGCAAATATAGTGTCGAATATTCCAAAAGTGTTTTTCAATTTCCAATTCACCAATCCTTAACCACAAAAGATATAGACTGGATGGCAGACATAATAAACAAAGAGTCAGAAAATTACCTCTCCACCGAAAAGGTGGCCGCCAAATGAAATGGAAGCTAGTTGCGATTGATCAATTTTCGGGTTTCCAGTCTGAGTGGGATACCCTCAATCGGGAATTTCCCAATTCTATTCTTCTTGACTATAGATTTATCAGTGCGTCAGTACGTAATTTCGATTTTGATAACGCGCACCTGGCAATTTGTGAAGACCAAGGTAAAGTCATTGCTGTTACTATCGTTAGCAAAGTAGCCTTCGGTCGTTGGTCAACAATTCAACCATCTCAGTGTCCTGTTGCCCCATGGATTCACAACGACGACTACTCGCTAGAAGACCTGCTCGGATCGCTTATTAAATGTTTGCCCGATTTCATAGTTCTAAATTTCGGGCTTACGCAACAAGATCCATTTTTGACTAGAAAACCCATCGACAGCGGTAAAATCTCTACGCTCGACTATATACAAACTGCCCGTGTTACTACTGAAAATCTGGATTTTGACCAATACTGGGCTCAACGAGGAAGAAATTTAAGACAAAACATAAACAAACAGCGCAATCGACTAAATCGCGAAAACGTATCTCTTAACGTTTCAGCCTACAATACACCTGAACAGATGGAACAATGCGTAGACGACTATGGCAAACTTGAGTCTTCCGGATGGAAGGCCGAAATGGGAACAGCTATAAGTGTCGATAATTCTCAAGGTAGATTTTACATTGATATTTTGACGCGTCTGGCGGAAACGGGAAACGCGAGAGTCTACCAATTACACTACAATGACAAACTAGTCGCCACTGACCTATGTGTTTCCGATAGCAAACAGATCATTATTCTTAAAACAACCTACGATGAATCTGAAAGCTCATCGTCGCCTGCCCTGTTGATGAGACGACACTATTTTGAAGATATATTCAATACTTCCGAGTTTCAAAGAATAGAATTCTACGGCAAAGTTATGGAATGGCACAAGAAATGGACTACTGACATTCGGCAAATGTACCACGTGAATTATTTTCCTCACGCATTTGTCAAACTCCTGAAAGGGAAATAAGCGGCAAGAATTTAGCGCCAAAGTATCTTTGTACTTTCGCCAATATTCATTTTTTCATTTAATTTAAATATATTTCTGGGTACATTTTTTATGGAAACTCTTTTAATCAGTGGCGGCCTACTAAGACCCAATGGATTTGAACTCGGTGAGGGAAAGTACTATGGGTGTGCCAAGCTACTATCACTAGACACCTCTACCGGACAGGTTGAAACTTTACTCTCGATCGACAGAGGCAATGATAATTTTCCTTCTGAATACCCTAACCTGGAATTCACTGCAATGGCGGTAGACGGAAACGTGCTTTGGATTCCAACCGACACAGAAATACGCCAATATAGCTATCCCGATCTCGAACTACTTAAAACATACTCGCATAAGTGCTTCCACAACATACACTCCGTGGCAGTTAGAGAAAATAGACTTTTCGTGACCTCAACCGGCCTCGACATGGTTGTAGTTCTGGATAAGGATACAGGAGAAATCGTCGACCAAATCAATGCCGAAGGGAAAGAAACCTGGCATCGGTTCTCACCCGAGATCGATTATCGCAAGCTACACTCTACACGTCCACACGACTGCCACCCTAATTACGTATTTTGGATAGAAAACCAACCCTGGGTCACTCGGTGCACACAAGAGGATGCGGTGAATCTACACGACAATTCTCAGCGCATAGATATTAGCGGCCCAAACAAAAGCATCAGTGTACATGATGGAATTGTCGCAGGAGACTTCGTCTATTTCACAAGCGTAGATGCCTACATAATCGTTGCCGATATACGCACTCTAGAAATTGTAGAAACCATCAATCTAAATAGCGTGAGAGGATATGGTCAAGTTAGAGGTTGGTGCAGAGGGCTATTCGTTAAAAATGACATACTCTATCTTGGATTTTCTCTTTTAAGAAAGACCCGCCATCTAGACAAGATCAAATGGCTCAAACCACTACTCAGGAATAGAGAAGTAAGCGAAACCTGCTCCGTTTTGGCGTTCGATATTAGTAGCAGAACGATCGTTGGCGACTATCCAATAAAGGATACAGATATAAGCGCCATATATTCAATTACCCATAAGCCTTAGACTGTCAGATAAACATCGCCGCAGCGCCAAGGAACGCAGCAATTGAACACAATTAGGACAAAAATTACCAGCGGAATTTTCTGGTCAATTTTAATGCGATGGAGTGTTAAATTCATCGGATTAATCAGTACTATAATTCTCGCCAGGATACTTACGCCTGATGATTTCGGCCTGGTAGCAATGGCCACATTAGTCATAGCCCTTATTGAAGAATTTTCCACGATAAACGTATCTCTATTACTTATACGTGCATCTGGCAACGATATAGAACAAAGCAATACTGCCTGGACAATTGGCATTGTCCAGAGCTTTCTACTTGCCGCACTATTAGTCGTTTTTGCACCCTTCGCAGCGGACTATTTTAATGATCCAAGGGTAACTTTGGTTATCTACATTCTTGCCTTTATTAAAATTGCTGCAGGTTTTCAAAATATTGGCATGGTACTGGCCAGGAAGGAACTAAACTTTTCACTCGATTTTAAATTTATTGTATATCGACGCGTAAGTATTTTTCTTGCGGTAGTTTCGCTCGCACTGATTTATCAAAATTACTGGGCTATTGTGTTTGGCACCCTAATAGGAGAAGTTGTTAGCGTGTGGCTAAGTTACAAATTTCACCCATACCGGCCATCGGTGAGTTTTACTTTTGCCAAGGAATATATTCGTTTTGCAATACCGATGATTCCGCTTTCCATTGCACGCCTACTCAACAACAAATTCGATGTAATAGTGGTGGGTGGAAACACTGGAACTTCACAAATGGGTATATACAACGTTGCCAACGAACTTGGCTCTGTATTTACTAAAGAAGTCATTTTGCCAACGGCAAGAGGTCTTTTTCCCAACTTCACGAGACTTGCTGAAGATCGAGCCCAATTTGTTAGAGTTTATCTGAATATTTTGTCAGCCACTTTTGTATTTTCAGCTCCTGTGGTCGCCGGCATGTGGCTGGTTGCCGATAATTTTGTCTACGTCGTATTGGGGCAGCAATGGATGGAGACAACTGAATTTCTAAAACTACTAATTCTGTATGGTGCAGTCTCGAGTGTTATAACGATAATGGCGGAGCACCCATTGATTGCCTTAAAAATGGAATACAAGGCCAATTCAATTATGTGGTTACGAGTCTCTGTTCTAATTATTTGCGTTATCTACGGTTTCAAAGTCATGGGAATATATGGTGCAGCGCTTGGCATGGCTTGTTCGTCTTTGATTAATTTGCCACTAGTCATATTTCTTATTTCGAGACTGCTGAATATCAAAGTTCTTGAATTCATAAAAGCATCCGTGAGCCCCATATTATCCGCTGGCTTTATGTTTGCTATTGTTTCCTTTCTTGTCCAACCACATTTAAGCACAGGAAACCACTATTTTGACCTAGCGGTATCGACTTGTAGCGGTGGAGTACTTTATCTATGCGCCTTGATTCTTCTGTGGCATATAAGAGGAAAACCGGACAGTATCGAAAAGATACTTGTGAATAAAATAAAACGAAGATAATACTTAAAACACGGGAAAAGGATATTCGTCTATAGACTACTTCCCCTTGTCCTTCTTTTCAGCAAGCTTGTTCCGCAATCCCTGCAATGGATAACCCAAAGAATATGCACGCTCAGCATATTCCTCTGCGATAGAGACTTCCCCCTTATCAACATAATAAAGACCAAGAAAATATGCTATTTCAGATGACTTTTTTTGCATGGCCTCATCTCCCTTTAGCAAGATGTCTAGCGCAAATTTATCTTTACCGCCATTTTTGTAATAAAGATATGCCTGTAGATACCCTACAGAATTTCTTGGTTGCAACTGAATTGCTTTTTCGAAAATTTTCTCTGCTTCAGAATCTCTGCCAACTTTTGCCAACGCCGTGGCATAGGTTGCGGCGATCTCAGAGGCCCATTCTGCGCCATCTTTCATACCACCGTAACTAAACCCCGTTTCATTAACTGCCCTTTCAAGAAATTTCTTTCTTTTTTGGGCATCTAATTCAAGACTCGCTCGCGTCAGCAGCACCTTGCCTGCGCAATAGTGCCAAGCACCACCATTCCGTTCTCCAAATACACGCCAACGTTCGATGTCTGCCGCCGAATAGTTCCTGGCATAACCCTGCATTTTTCCTATCTGGGTGAATGCGTACATGCCTTGACACTCAACTGACCATGATGAATATTCAGCTTCAGTAACGATGAAATTGTAGGCATGCGCAACATTAATGGGAAGCAGCACAAAAACCATTAACATTGGTAGGAAACCTAATTTTCTCATCACAATCCTCAATTGTTTCTAATCACACAGCAAACTTGCGTTAAATCGTCAACAATATAACCTCGCTCAACTTTTTTCCAACCATAATTCAAGCATCATTAACACCCACACCAATTCCCCATAGAATCCGGCATGTACATTTTGATGCATTTTTATAGTTTCATCTATAAACGTTTCCTGAAATATGCCTCTACCCTTTAACGAAGCGAGTGCGCTATATGCCAACTCCTGCAATCCTTTATGTTCGGCAGTCCATACGCCGAAAGGCAGCCCAAATCCATGCTTGCTTTTATTAATGATTCTTTCAGGTAAGAATCCTTTTACACCTTCTTTATACATCCATCTAAGCTTGTTTCCGTGAAGCTTCATATTGGATGGCACACGACACGAAAATTCTACTAATTCGTCGTCAAGTAGAGGGTACATGACCTCCACACCAGCCAATTCGCACATACGATTGACTTTCACTAAGTCGTTGTCATGCAGCGTCCTCTTCCAATCAAGCCATAACATGCGATTCAACGACGTGGCACTTTTGGGCTGATGATATGTCTCTCGCAAATTGTTCAAAGGTGCCAACTCATCAATTTCTTCCAGAAACTCCCTAGTGAAAATCGTACTGGCCATATGGCGATGAAGGAAGTTATATGCTTCTAATCTGTCGGGTAGAGGCGTATTGGATCTCGCTATATAGTTTCTGGCCTTGCCTATTATGGAAATATTCCCCAGCAAGGGAGTTTTGAAAATGAGCGGCTCCAATAACATATGACGAAGGCCCTGCGGAAGTTGACTATAACGCTCAAAAACAGTTTGTTTTGCGTATCGTTCATTCCCTGCAAATATTTCATCACCACCATCACCCGCTAGCAATCTATCTATTCCCGATGAATGCGCGAGTTTCGCACAAAAGTATGTTGGTAACGCCGATGAGTTTCCAAACGGCTCATCAAAATACGCTGCAATCTTAGGCACTTCTGCCACGACGTCTTCCGGCGTAACATAATACTCCACGGCTTCGGTAGCAAAGTGGCTTGACGCTAATCTCGCATATTCCATTTCATCATAGCCCTTAGCGTCAAACCCAATGGAAAATGTCTTGACCTTAGATGAACTGATTTTTGACAAAAACCCGCTAACTGTTGAACTATCGAGACCACCACTCAAGAACGCTCCCGTGACTGACTCACCGACGTTTTTTCTAACTGAGTTTTCAATCAGGCTCATCATTTCTTCTGACAGGGATGCTACAGATCCCCCTACTGACTCACTAAACTCTGGTTGCCAATAAAGCTCTGAGCGCGCTCCACTTTCAGAAAAACATACATAGTGCGCATTCCTTAGTTTGAAGACATTCTTATAGATACTACCAGGACTAGGGCTGGCATGATGATATATGTAGTTAAATATACCCTGAGGACTTATCTCTTGCGGAACGAGAGCACTAGACACCAAAATGTCAGCACGTGTCGCAAAAACAATGTAGTCACCTTGAACCGAGTAAAATAGATTCTGTAAACCCATTCTATCCACAACAAGAAACGTGCACCGTTTTGCATGATCGTAAATCACAATACAGAACTTGCCCTTCAACTCCGAAACGAAGCTAATCCCCTTCTTTAAATACAATTCAGCTACACGCTTTGCGTCAGTATTATTAGTCGCATTTTCAGCGTACCTACATCCAACCCAATCAAGCCTCCCCATGATCCCGACTGAAACATTGCCATCTATTTCCGCTGTCTGCCCAACAACAGTTAGAGCAATAAATTCGTTAACTAAAACTCTTCCTGCCACCAAATATGAATGTTGCTTCATTTCCTCAAGACGGTCACCTAAACCACCATCTCTTCTTAAACATGCGATGCCAGCAATCATCTCTTCCCTATACCCTTTCTTCTTTTCCACGAGTGAAACGATATCGCAACAATCGCGATATAAACTTCATATTAGATTTGTCCCACGGAGTAAAACGCGGCAACTGATAAATATCGCTCCCACTGCTAGCAACTCCCCAAGATGTACTCACGGCGCATGTAAACCCTGATTCTTTAACTATTTTCACGTGCACGTCTTCATAGTCAATAAACGGCTTTCCGTTTGGATACGCAAATAAGTTAACTTCACGCTGAACTATGCTTTCCAATTGAGCTTTCCCAGTCTGTATTTCCGAACTTGCATCTTCAAGAGACAACTTAGACAGAATCGGATGATTTACAGTATGTGCACCGACTGTCATTCCAGACTCCACCATACTTCTTACATTCTCAGCAGACATCATCAGTCCGCGACATCTATCCACTTCAAGCATATCAGGAAGTTCATCGATAACTGTCTTCCTTCTATCGAATGGCAGATATTTCAAATCTGATAATAGACGCCCGAGAGTCACTAATCTATTATCTTGCAAATCGTAAGTGTGAAGACCGTGATTTGTAAGATCAAGAAAGCTTTTACGCGTTGCTCGTATCGTCTCCGTAACAACATCGTTCCACATTATGCCGTTTTCGAGAAACCCAGTAGATATAAAGAATGTTGCCGGTAGGCCGTACTTTTTTAGTACTGGAAGAGCATTGGTATAATTGTCAAGATAGCCATCATCAAATGTAATTGCCAGTGCGCGAGAATGTAGACCTCCGCCATTCCGTGCATACTCAACATCGGAAAGCGGTATAACATTGAAAAAACGTCTAATAATTTTCATCTGCGCGTCAAACCGTACGACATCAACCTCACTTGGTCGCAATGGATCAGGCTTATCTAACACTCTGTGATATATCAATATAGATACGTTTTTCAAGTCGCTCTCCCGGAAACAGTCTGCAACCTCTCATTTTCCTTTTCAACACTTCCTTCAAGCTTGAGCAGTATAATTTGTGCTACCACGACAATCGAAAATATATGATATGGCAAGTCAAAATATGCTAATCCCAAAAATGCTCCCCCGGCACAATATGCGACCAAACTAATTTGACACATCGATACCAGGCCCGATACCCATTCTAATTCTTTTTTTCCTGCAACCTGTTTCCTGATCTTATTGCAAGTTCGATAGCACAAAAACCAGAGCAATAGAAAGAGAATTAACCCAATAAACCCCTGTTCTCCCAAGACCTCGAAATAGATGCTGTGTGCGTCATGAAAGTTTTCAGGTTCCGGTGCATATTTTAGAAAGAGATTCTGGTTAAATGCGCCGAAACCACCGCCCGACAATGGATAATCGCGTGCAAGATTAAATGCAAAAAGCCATGCATTTATTCTTCCCATCGCTGATCCATCCTGCTCATATGTCTGTATCGTGCCAATCCTATCGAAGTATTTGTCTGGCATAAAGGTAAGTACAACAACAGCCAATAGCACTATTCCAGTCCCGTACAGAACCTTTCTCTTACTCTTAATCCAGAACATAAACATAACCGCGCCGGCAGCCAGAAAAGCCCCTCTCGAATATGAACTAATGACTGACAAAAGGCAGAGCACGATAGCCCCAAGCAATGCCAACCTCACCCACTTATTGCTATACTGTGTTCGAAGAAACCAAAATAGTGGCGAAATCATAAGGAGCGCCAAGGCTAACTCATTGTTCCCCTCAATGAATGTCCCGGGAGGCCCCCAAACTCGGTGACTACCACCGGTTGCTAACACAAACAGGCCACCTTTAATCCCAAAAAAACCTATAGAACCAGCAATCACCCAAATGAGAAATATCAGGCGTTTCTGGTCGACAATTAGCAAAATTGTTAGCAGAGTGACGAGCTGTATCTTCAGGGTTCGTTGCCACTCTATTAGCGCGGTATCAACATCAAGAGAAATAAATGTCGAAAGTGTAATCCAGAACACAAATAGAACCCACGTCATAGTGACTGCATTCATCGGCAATCTGTTTTTTTCTTTGGAAGTGAAAAGCCCTATCAATAACGCAACTGCAACCACTGCAGCAAAGGGCATGTTATAGGCGAAGCCCCAGGAAAACCGATGTGGATTCATATACGACAACCAGGACCATAGGTAAATCCCAATATATGGTCGCATTAGCACAAATGGAACGGCTCCGAAGACGACTAGCGTAATAATCAGATCACGCATTAATCATCTCCTGAAACAACTTTAACTGACCTGACGTCGTTTCTTCCCAACTGTATTGCTCTGCGTAGAGTCTTGTTTTCACTCGGTCAGGATAGGAACTATAAAGAGCAGAAATACCTTTCGCAATCGCGCCTACACTACGCTCGTCTATTAAAAGACCTGACTCAGGGGCAGTAACAACTTCGGGAGTGCCCCACAGCTTTGTTGCAACGACCGGCGTTCCACAAGCCATAGACTCAAGCAGAACATTTGCCCACCCTTCTCTACTAGATGCCAACACCAACATATCTGCTGCACCATAGTAGTCTTTCAATTCTGTATGTTTCACCGAGCCCAGGAATCGAACTCGATCCTCAAGCCCCAGGCTGCTCACTAGCCGTTGTAAGAACTCTTGCCTTTCTCCACTCCCAGCGACTACAAGAGACACATCTTTTAGTTCGAGTAATGCTTCAATGATAAGGTGATGGCCTTTCAGCTCTACCAAATTGCCAACACTCAAAACCGTTTTACCGCTGAATCCTAGTCTCCGCCGAAGCTGCTCTCTGTTTTCTGGGGGTCTGAATTTTTCTAAGTCAACTCCATTGCGCAAAACAGTAATCTTCTCATCGGGAATTCCTAACTCAAGCAAAACATTTTTCAATGCCTGACACACAGTAATTATCGCGTTAGCTCGCTGGGCGGCCCAAATAATTTTTTGTCGAGGCTTATTAAAGGAGGGGATCAGGCTTAGGTCAGATCCTCGCGCAGTTATAACGACTGGTTTACCGATTGCATCAGCAAGCATTACAGCAGCCACGCCGTCTGGATAGAAGTAGTGAGCATCAATTAAGTCAAATTCAAAACCATTAGCCATTAGCTTTTTTATATGTGGTAGAACAGCACGAAAGATAGCTTCTGGCGCCATGTTCATACCCACTTTTGGAATAAGCATATAGCGGGGATGATATACGTTCAGGTCATCGCGAACCTCATAGTGGGGAATTTTCGCAGCCGTGGCATATTTTCCGAATATGCCATTTTTAAACGGAAACCACGCCACAGGCGCAACAACTCTCGTTTCAACCTCGCCACTTGATAATAAATGTCTGAGTCTGTTTTCTACAAAACCTCCATGCTGAGGCTGAACACAATTCGGGAATAGCGTAGAAAATAGAAGCGTCTTCACGTTTCTTTCCCCGTTAGGCAAAGATAAATCTTTTCATATCTTTCAACACTATTTTTCCAATTGCGTACATTTTCAACGTATGACCTTCCCGCCGTATGAACGTCGCCCCATGCCTCTCTTTTATCAATGAGTGAATTCAACACATCAGCCAGTGCACCAGCGTTACCAGCCGAAAAAAGAAAACCGGTTTTGCCATTTTCTATTAATTCACGATGCCCCCCGACATCAGATGCCACCAACAATTTCTTCTGGGCCATCGCCTCCAGGGGCTTTAGAGGAGTTACTAACTCTGTTAATCGCATTGGGAGACGGGGGTACGCAAGAATATCTACTAGGCTATAGTATCGCTGCACAGTGTCATGAGGTACTCGACCAATAATTCGGACATGTTCGGATAGGTTTTTCGATTGAACAAGTGCCTTAATGTGCCCTTCCTGAGGACCGCCACCAACAAGAAGCAAAACCACATCTTTTCGCCGAGTAACAAGCTTGCCTAGAGCTTCGACGAGCACTGGCAGGCCTTCGTAGGCATAGTAAGACCCAATAAAACCTATCACAGTTTTTCCGGACAGGCTGTGTTTTGCCTCCAACTCTACATCTTTCTTCGATATCTCACTAAATTTCTGAATATCCACAGCGTTTGGAATGACGGTAATCTTCTCTGGCGACACTCCTCTGGAAATTATGTCACTGCGCAATCCCTCACAAATTGTTGTCACCGCGTCAGCTTTGTTGATAACTCTGGTTTCCATTGCACGAGTTAGACGGTACCGGATGCTTCCTTCTTTAGTCGTGCCGTGGTCTACTGCTGCGTCTTCCCAAAATGCTCTAATTTCATAAACAACAGGAATACCAAATTTCCTTGCTGAATTTATTGCTGCCCATCCGTTCAATGCCGGAGAGTGAGCATGGATAATATCGGGCTTTATCTTCGGTATGACTTCATTCAGCCTTTTTTCTATCGCCGGAATTGCCGCCAATTGATTCATTACAGGCAAGCGCCAAATTTTCCCCTTAAGTGGAGGCGTCCGAAAAAAATGCAGTCCATCAATAATCTCTTCCGCCCCGCTAGGGTCTGTTGCCATATTGTGCTTGGGACTAGTGAGGTGCTCAGTTTCCCAACCAAGCTTCCTTTGTTGTTCAAGAATCGAGCGAGATCGAAATGTATAACCGCTATGAAGTGGAATCGAGTGATCAAATACATGTAATATCTTCACGCGCCCCCCTTCTAGAAATCTGCTTCGTACCAGGAAAATGCGACGCTACCTCGCAAAATATTTTTTATCTTATCGATATCGGTGGCTGAGAGTTTTGTCTGCCACTTATATGCGGCTTCGAGAGGGTTTTTGTAGACCGAGTAGTATGCCTTTTTGTCTTGCGATGTACTCAATTTGACGAATGCTTCGGTTTGTGTACTCCACTGCAAACCCAATTCATTTATTACTCTTTTGGCGATATCCAATGGATTTCGACACAGGTCTTCGTAAATCAAGCGGTGATAGTTGTGTAGATCCTTACAACCCGCAAAAGCAATCTCGTTATAAAGTCTCCACCGAATGGCAAGCCGTTCTACTGGATCCAGCATCTTCAATTCATCAAGACCTATCCCAATATCTTTTCCACAAGCAGTATTCAGCAACATTTCAAAAATTTGAAAATCGTCACTGCTGGGAGTTGAACTCTGAAAGGAGTTTTTTGACTCCCCGCTAAGAACTGACGATATATAGCCGGCAGGATTTCTAACAATGTGCAGACATTGAGAGCCTTCGATCAGTTGTGAAAACAACGACAACCTACCGAGTGATTCGATCGATTTCCAGGCTATGTAAAACTGATTCTTGTTTCGAGATATTCTGGAAATGGGGTTCGCAGTAAAACCAATCTTACCTGCAAGCTTGGTGGCATAGAGTGATCCCTTATAAGCACTATGCCTTAAACTAGATTGATAGTTCTTTTTGAAAATTGGCAACTTTGAGGTAACCTGCGCCTTTCTCATTAATGGAAGGCTTTCAACAAAATGCTTAAGTTCGTCGCCGTATTCTACATCCATTGATTCAACAAACAGGGGAATTCGGTCAAGTCGGTTCCATGAATCCGGTTCATGTAAATACAACGTATCGGGATTACTATCGATTATTTTTCCTACCCAGGTCGTTCCCGATCTAGGCATTCCAAATAGCAACAAAACTTTTTGATCCTTCATTACACATACACCTTGCGTTGAAAGGCTTCAAACATCATTAACGTCCATATTGAAGCACTATAGTCACGCATACCGGATTGATGTTGATTCACAAGATGTTCTATGTACTTCATATTAAAAAATCCGCTTTCCTCAATAGATTGTCCCAGCAAAGCATCTCTTACTCGCTGTTTCAGTGGCCCCCTAAACCATTCCGCTAAAGGCACTGCAAACCCCATCTTGCTTCGATACAAGACGTCATGCGGCAAAAACGGCTCCATCGCCTTTTTGAGTATGTACTTCCCTTGCTGTCCGCGTAACTTCAGATTTGGATCAAGCCCGGTCACCCACTCAATTAATTCGTGATCAAGCAAAGGTGCACGCACCTCCAACGAATTCGCCATACTCGCTCGATCAACCTTGGTGTGAATGTCGCCAACCAAATAGGTTTTCAGATCCAGGTATTGAATCAGCGAGAGCGGATGTTTTGATGGTGCTTTCGCTGCATGACGTCGAAACACTTCAACGGCGTTATAGCCCTGAAGAGATTCCTTGAATTCTTTCGAAAATAATTTATTCCGCATATCGTTGTCGAGTATCGACACCGTATGAAGATAGGCCGCAACACTGTCCCGACCTATCGACTGGAATGTGGTTTTGGCGCGCAAAAAGCGAGGTGCCCAATCCAATTTTGGATAGACCTTGCCTAGCAGGCCGAATATTGGTCCTCTGATAGAATAAGGCAGAACCGAACGCACTTTCTCCTCATTCATATGCCAGCGATGACGACGGTAGCCTGAAAAATATTCATCGGCACCATCACCGGACAATGCAACCGTCACCCTCTTTTTCGCCAATTCGCAAACGCGGTACGTTGGAATAGCGGAACTGTCTGCATAGGGTTCGTCGTAGATATTGGCCAACTTATCGACGAGGCTGAAATCGTCAGGGTCAACTGTTTCAACAAAGTGATTGGTGTGGTAACGATCCGCTACCATCTTGGCAAATTCCGCTTCGTTAAATTTAGGGCTGGTAAACGAAATCGAGCATGTATTCACCGGTTTGTCAGAGAGCTGGGACATCATTGCAACAACTGCACTGGAATCCACTCCGCCGGACAGGAATGCACCAAGTGGTACTTCAGCCATCATGCGCACCGAGACCGATTCCTTCACTCTTTCAACCAACTCCTGAATAGCGACAGTCTCAGAAATCGACTGTTCATGCTCGAACGGAAAATCCCAGTATTCTCTGGGTTCTGGCAAATTGCTATTCCCAACTTTCAAAAGCAGGCTATGGGCAGGAGGCAATTTCAGGATTTCCTTAAAGATCGAGCGCGGCTCAGCAACATAGCCCAGCGCAAAATACTCTTCGATAGCCTGGTGTTCAATCGTCCTAGTTAGTTGCGGATGGGCATAGAGAGCTTTGAGCTCAGAACCAAAAATAAAGTGTCCGTTTTTCAGTAAGGCGTAGTGCAGCGGCTTTTTACCCAAACGGTCTCTGGCTAAAAACAGCGTCTGGCGATTTCTATCCCATACCGCAAAGGCAAACATACCGCGAAAGCGCGTTACGCATTTTTCACCCCATTCTTCCCAGGCATGGACGATGACTTCGGTATCAGAATGGGTCTTAAACACATGCCCAGAAGCCTTCAACTCCTCGCTGAGTGCCGGGAAATTGTATATCTCTCCATTAAAGGTCACCCATACCGACTCGTCTTCGTTATGCATGGGTTGTTTGCCCGTAGAGAGGTCAATTATTGACAGACGACGATGCCCCAGACCAATGCCAGGCTCGATATGTAGCCCACCGGCGTCTGGTCCGCGGTGAAACTGTGTTTCATTCATTTTGTGGAGAAGCTCGCGGTCTATGGGGCCTGCACCACGGGTGTCAAAGATGCCGACTATGCCGCACATTTATAGAGGAGTTCCATGTTAAATTGATTGATATTTATATGTTTTTCAGCCCGAAATGATACCTTGTTTGGCCATTTTTAGCATTAACACCTATGGCGTAGACTGCCTGTTTCAGCCTACAAGCTCGTATTAAAGCGCTTATCTATATTTCTATCAGCATAATGCTAGACGACGCTGTTAAATATTAACCGTAATTGGTTATGGAAAAATTATCAGGAACATGGCAGTCTTCTTCACCAAAATCCGGTATCCCACAGGACCATATCGGCACTGAACTTGGAAGTATCCCTCCCTAAAGCTGAACCCCGACGCAATAACTACCATGGACTGGATCTAAATGCTCGAAAGACACGATATAAGGGATAGGAGAGATGCGAAATTGCCTTTACAGGCCTGAAAGCGCAAGGATCGCGCGAAATGACAAGAGGAGAGTTAGTGATGTATGGAAATTTGTATGAAGTTTTTGGTCAGAAATCGACGCGTCTGTTTCGGTTGATGGTATGCGGGGGAAACAGCGGCGACAGGACCGCGTTGCTCAAGAGCATGCGTGTCGATTCTTTAATCCAGATCACTGAGATATTCAGTGAGGCCAGTAAGTCTTCACTATCCGAATACGATCAAAATTTCCCTGTAATCGAGAGCAGTGCTGATGTCGCCATTATTCTGATTGACGCCTCGACCGGCGTAGACACCGTGGCCTGCCGTGGTAGCTATATTGTCAACCTGTTGGGAATTCGGCACATCATTGTCGCCGTAGACAACATGGAAAATGCTGGATATTCCGAGGACATGTTTAAAGCCACCGAAGCAGATTTCCGCGCGCTTGCCTCCCGTCTGGATTTTTCAACCATTACCGTGCTGCCAATATCATCACACAAGCACGACAACATAATGGAAAGCAGCCCTAATACTCGCTGGTACCAAGGACTGCCTTTAGCCTCTGCACTGAAGAAAATCGAATACTCGAATGACAGAAACAATAAACCTTTTCGACTGCCAGTGCAGGAAGTCGACAAATCTGATCCAGATTTCCCTCGCATTTCCGGGACGATTGCCAGCGGCGCTGTTTCGCCCGGATTCGATATCGTCGTTCTTCCCGCAGCAAAGACGGGCAAGGTAAAGTCCATTTCATCCACTTCCAGTGCTCTATCGGAGGGAGCGTCTAATCGACCAGTAACGATCGCATTGGAACAGAGCATCGATATTTCTCCTGGTGATGTCATCACGTCGACCGAACATCGCCCCGAGGTCACCGATCAGTTCCGTGCCCATATCGTCTGGTTGCACGACAAACCATTATTTCCAGGACGCCCGTATTTGTTTCAAACCTGCAATAAAACTGTCACCGGCGAGGTGACCGAGTTAAGACACAAAATCAATGTGAATTCCTTCGAGCATGATGCAGCCAAAGTTCTCGAACAGGGTGAAATCGGGGTGGGTAACGTCGGCCTCGACAAGTCCATTGTTTATGACGCCTATAAGAATGACAAGACGCTTGGCTCGTTTACCATGGTCGACAAACAAAGCAAGGCGACCGTTGCTTTCGGGGTGATTGAATACGGACTACGTCGCGCCACCAATATTCACTGGCAGGCAGTGGATGTGGACAAAGCAACCCGTTCCGCACAAAAAAGACAAAAGCCAACCGTATTATGGTTTACTGGTTTAAGTGCCTCGGGCAAATCCACCATAGCCAATCTCATTGAGAAGAAACTCCAGGTTCTCGGTAAGCACACCTATTTGCTCGATGGCGATAATGTGCGTCATGGTCTGAATCGAGACCTTGGCTTCGTAGAGGCCGATCGCGTGGAAAACATCCGTCGTGTCGGTGAGGTCGCGAAGCTTATGGTGGATGCTGGGTTGATTGTGTTAACTGCGTTTATTTCGCCCTTCAAAGCAGAACGGCGCATGGTGAGAGAATTGCTCGGTGAGCATGAGTTTGTCGAAGTCTTCGTCGATACACCGATTGAAATCTGTGAGCAACGTGACCCCAAAGGACTGTATAAGAAGGCGCGCGCTGGTCAGATCAAGAACTTCACCGGTTTGGACAGCCCATACGAAGCACCAGAGACGCCAGAGATACATCTACACATGGCTAACCGTACTGCAGAAGAGGCGGCAGACGAAGTTATCGCGAAAATCGAGTCTTATCTTAATCTTCAATAGCTGAAATTAGCGCAGGATTTTAAATCACACACCTTTCGTTTTGATTCAAGCGAAAGGTGTGTTGAGAAACGCTTGCTTGAACTCATCAAACGCGGACACGGCCAAGTCATTTATTCCTGCCGCCGCCTGACGCCCACCGCCACTGGGGAACTGTCGGCATAATTCGTCGGCCCCCGTTCTCGTACTCAGTGGCGCACGTACGCTCACCAAGAAGTTACCATCTTCTTTTGCAGTCAAAATGGCGTGAGCCCGTTGTGGTGATTTGTTTGCCAGGTCATTCGCGTAGACGCCGGATACACGACGGGCCCATGCCTCACACGGCAGAATATAGATTGCACGCGTTTCCGTTTCCAATTCAGGCTTTAGCGATTTAACCATGGCGATATCGTTTTCATAGCCCATCTCCAAAATACGAAAACTGTCTTCGTTCTCGATAAATTCAAATGGACTGGTATATGGTCGAATACTTAGCGCAAGGTCTTCTGGCGTGATATGCAAATCGTCTAGTGTTGCCCCGTAACCATTGTAGTTAATCGCCTCACCCAGCGTTTTGAGTAGTGTCGTCTGCTTTTCGCTTAAACCTGATGACTTTGCCAATACGGTTGCCGATTCCGCGAAATTGTCGCCAAAGGCACCGGTAATCGCCCATAGACGATGTCGGCCTTCAAGATATTTATCGACTATCAGACTGGTACAGGTATCTTTGGCGGTATCGATAAATGCCGAAAAATTCTCGTGCTCAGGAATTTCACCTGCGTAGTGATGATCGAAATAACGCAGCTTACAACCGACATCAAGCAAACGATTCGCATCGTCGCGATTCTTGTCCAGGGAGATATCCAGCACTGTAATACTATCGCCTGCGTTTGCATTTACACGTTTTAACAGACTGATGTCCCTTTTAACACCAGTTATCAAGCGCGCTTCTATTTGTGGCGTTTCGAGTTGAAGCTGTTGTAAGGCACAAATCCCGTCAGCATCACCATTGAACACAAAATAATTATTCACTGAATTCACCATATCTATTCCGTCGGGACAACTACACGACTGTCTGGCAACAAATCTTGTAACTTAGACTGAAGTGTTTTCTTCGCTTGCGTGTCGCCGTGGACAATACGTATTTCTTGGGGGCGATTCTGCATACCCATTACAAAATCTATCAAATTTTGTTGATCCGCGTGTGCCGAATAACCCGACAGGGTGTGTACTGCTGCCTTGATATCGTAGCGTTGATCATCCAGCATCACATAACCATTGGCAGGCGCGTAACGTTGTATATCGCGCCCCGGTGTCCCTGCCGCCTGATAGCCTACAAACACAATATCGGTACGTTCATCACCGATGAGAGCCTTGAGATAGTTGACGATACGCCCACCTGCGCACATGCCGCTCGCCGCAATGACTATCGCCGGTTTATGTTTCCTGGAAAGATATTCTACTGTTTGCATGTGCTCTTGGTGTGTGTCCACACAGTATAGTTGCTCAAACGCGAGTGGATGACGACCCTGCTCCACACGTTGCTTCGCCTCAGTATCCCAGTATTCTTTTAGCTCACGATAGGATTCGGTAAATTGCGCCGCTAGGGGCGAGTCTACGATAATTTCTATATCCTGCCATAACAAACCATCAGCGGCTTTCTTGTCCCCGTGTTGATGAATAATTTGCTCAAGCTCGTATAGCAATTCCTGTGTTCTTCCGATACTGAAGGCGGGCACCAAAATGACACCGCTATTGAGCAAACAGCGTTCGACAACAGACTTTAGCTGCTGAGTTCGCGCACGTCGATCGGGATGAATACTATCGCCATAGGTACTTTCTATCACCAATATATCGGCACTTGCTGGCGACGTCGGATCAGGTAACAAGGGAGTATCTGGCGCCCCAAGGTCCCCAGAAAAAACAAGGCGTCTTGAGTCACCCTTGATTTCTGTGTCGATACTAATATATGCCGACCCAAGGATATGACCAGCAGGTGAAAAACTGACTTGTGCGCTATTTTCACCACCCTCAATTAGATCGGTCAAATCAACCAGGACGTTATAATCGACGCCTATAATTTTGCTAGACAGAGCATTGACAGTCTTTTGGACTAGAGCCTGGTTGCGAGTAAAGCCGACCTTAATCGCATCTTCCAGAACTTTAGGTAATAAATATGCGCTCGGTTTGCTGCAGAATATCGGTCCGTTAAATCCCGCAGCGAATAAATAAGGTATACGACCAACGTGGTCGATATGGCAATGAGTCACGAGTAATGCGCGAATTTTTTCGATTGGGAATTCAATCTGCAAATGCTCAAAACTAGCACCCGCACCCGAGGTCTCGGCGCCTTGAAACAGCCCGCAATCGATAAGCAAAGAATTGTTCGCGTCGAGGACTAGTTCATGACATGACCCTGTTACACCGTTTACCGCTCCATGATGGCGTATCTCAAACACTAGCTACCTCGCCCGCATAACTCGTCATAAACTTTCATATAGTTCGCTATCATCGCGTCCATACTAAACAAGCGTTCCACTCTCGCTCTGCCGGCCTTGCCATGCTGTTTTAGTAGAGCCTTATCTTTTAGATAGGAGTCAATAGCAGCCGTCATAGCCGACGGATTGTTTGACGGCACCAGCAGCCCGGTATTTCCATCGTCGATCAACTCCGGATTTCCTCCCACTGAAGTCGCTACGATGGGGAGTCCACTCGCCATGGCTTCGAGTATGGTGTTGGAGATTCCCTCACCTAAAGATGGCAACACGAATAGGTCGAGCGCATTTAGCATCGCCGGTACATCATTTCTTGCGC
The DNA here is from genome assembly GCA_029881255.1 of Gammaproteobacteria bacterium. Lineage (NCBI taxonomy): Bacteria > Pseudomonadati > Pseudomonadota > Gammaproteobacteria > Gammaproteobacteria bacterium. The sequence goes on from JAOUMY010000003.1 coordinate 232,590, forward strand.
CCGCGAAAATAACACGGTTCGATATCGCTAGTTGTATTGCAAGCGCTTCAAGCTTCTGACGATCTGGACCATCACCAATCAGAACAAGTCTGGTGTTTTCATTTTTTTCAAGTAGTGCATAAGCCCGAAGCAAAGTCGCCTGATCTTTTTCCGCCTGCAGCCTGCCAACCGAACCGACTAAAATTTCGCTTTTGCCAATTCCAAGTTCCTTACGAATCTCCTGGCGACTTTTCTCTGATTGAGAAAAGCGCTGCATATCCACGCCATTGTAAATTTGAACAATTTTGCGAGGCGAGATTCTCACCTGCTCTTTTAGCCAACTGTCGAGATCTTTTGATAGTGCAATAAAACGGGCAATCAGAGGATTATAGGCACGTCGCAATATACGATATTTACTATTGCTACCGTCGATGTCACTCATGTCGCGCCCGTGTTCGCCATGAATTCGATATTTTACACCTGCAAATGCTGCGGGCAATGTGTACTCAATTGTGCCAAGGTTACGTGTGTGCACAATTTGCGGTTTTAGTTTGCGCATAAGTTTCCAGAAACGGTACTGGGCGCGGATATCGTTTCCAGGTCGCTTGTGTAAGGCATATACTTCGACGTCATCTCGCTGAATACGTTTGCGAAAATCAGTGTAATCAGACGCGCAGATAATTACATGCCTATAGCAATCTTCTGGCATGCGATTTATCAGGTTGATCAAACCGTTCTCCAGCCCGCCAATCGCCAGTCGGTACAACACGTGAACAATGAGTGGTCGTCCCTGCATATTATTTCAGGTTAGCGGATTTCAAACTTGTCATAACTGCGCCATGTATACTTTCCAACTCCATCTGTAACGCATTGTAAGAGTCCTCGAAATGCTCACTCATAGGCATTGCAATCGTAACAATGCTCGCCGTCTTGTCACCGCCAACTATGCGGGTCTTGGCTTCGCGCAATTTTGCAATATAGTCATTAATCGTAATCTCGCCGTCAACGATGAAATAATGCGCTACTATTAATCTGACGGTCGGTGATTTCACTTCTGAAACTCTGACTTCGTTGTTGCCGAATGTAACTCTCCCCTTATCTACCACGCGCCAATTTTTTTCCTCTGCCGGCACAAGAAGGTTTGTTGAGGTGATTAATTCGGCGCCTTGCCTCTGTTGTACATAGTAGCCTACATAGAGAAATAAGGATTTTTCTTCCTGTTGATATACTTGATCAATCTCCGCATCAACACCAAGATAAGTCGGCCTCCATTCACTCTGGCCCCCAGCGGCATGCCAGCCCACTGGTACCGGTGACTTTAGGGAGATCGACAGCGTGCCTTTAGAAACCTGAGATTCGGAATATGCGAACAAAGGTGCAATCCCAACAGACACTACTGCTAGAACCAATGCATACAAAACCTGTTTCCTCGGTACTTTTATCGTATCAAGAGAATGTTGCTTGTGTTCCGCTGCTTTTTTCTGATCCAAGTCCTCGCGCCAAAACGAACCGATATAAAACATAATCGCAATTACTACACCGAAAAACAGCCAGCCATATATCAAATGATCTACACCGGTGGCTAACTGCATATCGCTATAATGACCTATCATGACTATCATGAATGCCCGCAGGCCATTAGCGATTACTGGAACAAGAATAGAAACCAAAACAAATAACACGCGTTTCCAAAGTGTTCGATAGGTTAGGTAGGCATATAGAAAACCCAATGTTATCGATGCTATTAGATATCTCACGCCGCTACAGGCTTCAACAACCGACCAATTTCCCGTGGGTAATTCAAAATAAGTTCCCTCACGAAATATTGGAATACCCACAAATTTCACCATAGCCACGGTAAAATCAGCAGTAAACTCTATCATCGAGGGAACCAAGCCTTCTCCCATGGGCACAGCAAACAATAGAAAGAATAGTGCAAACGATATTTCTCGCGTCGCCTGCCAACCCAATAGTGAAAGCACCAGAAACGGAATCATCGAAACCAGGGCTAATTGTTGAATGACTAGTACATCAACAAGATAGGCCAGCAACCACAACAAACTGAGTAGAAAGAGAATAAACTGGGGCCACAATATCGGATTGGGTGATTTAGATATTACGTCATCACGTCTTTGCCAAATCAGCCAGAAAGCAATCGGAAATATCAAGAATCCATGCGCAAATGTTTCCGAGCGTATCCAGATATCCACCATCGAGGCGGTCGTCGGATAGTAGAGCACAAGAAGAAAAATGACGCTGGCGAGAGCTAGTACACTTATCTGCATCCAATTCAAGGCAGTTGTGTTATTCATATTTTCATCTCCTGCTGAGCCTTATGTCCCGACAAAATGCTATCCAGTTTCTGAATATTTGATGACCAACTATAGTCTGCCATCACTCGACGCCGAGCAGCCTGGCCAATTGAACTTCCGGTATTTCGATCTCGACCCAGAACCTCTAACACGGCCAAAAACTGTTCCACGGTATCAGCAACAAAGAGTTCTTCATCAACTCGAGCCTTAATGCCTTCAAAACCGAGTGACGACGTAATTACCGGTTTTGCCATTGCCATGGCTTCAAGCACTTTGTTTTGTATGCCACGTGCAATGCGCATAGGCGCGACAGAAAATTCTGCATATGCGATATAAGGTCGCACATCAGCAACCCGCCCTGTTACGGTTACTATTCCGGGACTGTCTAGAGACTGTACCTCGACAGTTGGCTTCGATCCGACGATAAAAAACTCGAATTTCTGGTCGCTGGCTTTAATTGATGGCAGTACCTCTTTTACAAACCACACAACAGCATCCACATTTGCCCAGTAATCCATCGCCCCAGTGAAGACTATGGGTCTCACACCCTCCGCATACGGACTTTTCAATTCATGTTGTGGCGAGAAATAATCGGCATCCACACCATTATTCACAAACCCAATATCTACACTAGTGTCATTAAGCTTGCCAGAGAATGATTCGGCTTCGGCTGAAGAAACAAAGAGCGAGCAATCAAATTCTTTTGATACCTTCTGCTCATATTTGCCAAGCAAGCGACCTTCTCTTGCGTATACATAGCTCATGGGCCAGGATTTATTTGTGGCATATTGCAGCCACTTATCTGAGTCCATATCGACAAAATCGATCACTCGAGTCATGTCCAATAAATGATCGCCTTCGACGTATTGCGCCATCGATGAGGAAAATATCAAACACTTCTCAACAGCATTGACATGAACCACTTGTTCTACCCAATGTTGCATTTTCTTCGAATAGTAATATGAAAGCGTCAAAGGTGAATTGGACAATAGACCTTTTGCCGATTTCAATTTTGCAAGACGCGTATTCATTTGTTCAATATAGACATCAGCACAATACGGTTTTAATTGTTCGATGTATTGCATGTCTTCCGGTTCATCGACGAAACATCCGAGATAAATCTCATATTGTCGCGCCAAGCCTTTCAGCCAATGGAAGGACCGGATCTTGTCTCCCTTGTTAGGCGGAAAGGGAATTCGATGAACAAGATAAAGTAACTTTTCCATTCGACTATCCCAGGTAGCGATTGATCTTTGGCCCAATCACTTTTGTTGCCCAAAAAGGCAGCTTTTTCCAGGTATTGATAAACACCGCATACTTTGGGTTGGTCGGACTTACATTGGGAACCTCAGCCGCGTTCACCAGAAAATACTCATATTCAAGCGGCTCTGGCTCGAAACCCCAGTTCTTCTTGAAACTGTATGGCCCCGTACCAACCTTGCTACGTCCGTAGTCAAACCACTTCAATCCGCGTTCACAGGAACGACGCATCAATTCCCAGTACATGAAATCATGCGCTTTATATTGTCGGGCGAGGTCACTGGCACCGGCATAATATGGCAATACTTCACCGCGAAAGTAAAAATTCATGACACTGGATACCAGTTGGCCATCTTTGAATATAGACAGTACATCGCAGTCGTCTTTGAATACTTCTTTCAAAATATGAAATAGCTTACGCGGGAAAGCCGGAGTACCAAGCCCGTGTAGACTATAGGCATAGGATTCGTAAAAACGATCGATGTCCGTATCCCATTCGCTATTTAACCCCGCAGAAATACCTTTACGCACAACAGCACGCTGTTTGCGTGGAATATTCGTCATATTCGTTTCGACATCAGGATCAATTTCCTTTCGGAAACGCGCGTACAGATCAGACTTTACTGCCCAATCAGAATGTTGCTGGCGGATGGTCCTGAATTCCATGTAATCAACATTCAGCTGTTTCGCCAGCGCTATGGATTTCTGGGTCAAGGCGTCGAAAGCTTCTGTTGAGCTGGAAAGTATTCCACCGTGCACATAAAACGGTAATGATATCAGCGCGTTCCCAAAAACACGGCTCTTCACTTGCCCCAAGGGCAGCACACCTTTGATTTCGCCCTGCTCTTCAGCATAGAGAAAATACATTGGATGGCCATATGTACGCTGGATAACTTCCTTCCACTCAGCACGGTGAAAAAACGTCGCCTCTGGATGTTCAAAAACGAATTTATTCCACGCTGCTGCGTTTTTTGAATCGAGTTCCTTTACTAGCATGCTAATCCTTCTTAAAAACCTTATCCATGCGATCCCAGCGAAAGTCCTGCAGCAAGTGATTCAACCTTGCCTCCATTTTCCCCAAGTTCAAATAATGCCTAAAGCGCGCCTTCGAACTCAATTGCTGAGGTCGTGGTTGACCGGGATCTATTTCCCATGGATGGAAATAAAACATGCCTGATTTACCTTCCTTTTCATTAATACTACGCAATGCATAACGTGAAAAAGCATAGGGGTAGGCTCTGAAAAAACCGCCGCCACCTGCGGGCCAACGTTTTCCTAACCAATCGAACGTGGTCACAGGTACTTCTCTGAATGAACTAGACTCGATAGGTTTGTACATAAACCTTGGCGCATCGGGAATACCATACAGATCATGTTTAACAGGGTAGATGCTTGAACTGTATTCATGCCCCGTCTCCGCCAGGATATCCAGCGCCCACAAATTGCTCGTACTAATGGAGTAACTAGCGGCGCGATAACCTGTAACTCGCTCGCCTGACAAATCTTCCAGTATAGCTTTGGTCTTGACTACGTCCTCGCGAAATTGATCAGGGGTTTGTGTCGTAGCGCGCACATGAGAATATCCATGACTCGCCACTTCATGGCCCTCCGCAATCATGCGCCTAATCAAAGCGGGAAATCGCTCAGCCACCCAGCCAAGTGTAAAAAAAGTAGCATTTATATCCGCTGAGGCAAAGATATCCATGACCTTGTTGGTATTTCGTTCTACACGCAGTTCCCATTTATCCCAGTCATTCCTCGACACAAATGGTTCAAATGCGGAAACCTGGAAATAGTCCTCGACATCACAGGTCATAGCGTTCGTAATTTTATTGTCGTTCATACTTAACTCAAATTATGTGTAACGAGGATGTTTTAAATCCAGGAATTGATATGTTCAACAATACGCTCTGCCGCTTTACCATCCCACAAGTCCGGCTTTCTGCCGGCCTTACCGCCATTTTTCATCACGTCAGCAAAGGCAGTGAGTATTTTGTCTGGATCTGTTCCGACAACAGTATTCGTACCTTCAGTTACGGTGATCGGACGCTCAGTGTTCTCTCTTAGCGTGATGCACGGTACACCCAAAGCAGTCGTTTCCTCCTGAATACCGCCGGAATCGGTTAGCACAACCTTGGCATCCGATACCAAACCGAGCAATTCAAGGTAACCAAGTGGTGTCATCTTCAAAACATTGTCATTTTCAAAGAATTCTTCCAAACCGAAGGATTCAATCTGTTTTTGTGTTCGGGGATGAACAGGAAAAACGATGGGAATATCTTTGCTAACCGTAGTCAAAGTGCTCAGTAAACGCGTCAAGATTTCCTGATTATCGACATTAGAGGGTCTATGCATAGTGACTACGGCATATTGTCCATTCTGCTCGAGGAATTTTCTTCCTTTTTCAAAAGCAGTGAGTGTCGTTTTGGATGATACTGAATTGCCTAAATTGTACATCAGTGTATCAATCATGACATTGCCAGCAAATATGACCCGCGCGCGATCAATACCCTCTCGTGCCAGATTATCTTCTGCCGATTTTTCCGTCGTATACAGCCAATCAGAAATCTGGTCCGTAAGAACTCTGTTAACCTCTTCCGGCATTTGCCTATCGTAGCTACGTAGACCTGATTCAACATGTATAACCGGAATATTTTTCTTGGAAGCAACCAGCGCGCACGCAATGGTCGAGTTCACGTCTCCAACAACTAATATGGCAGACGGTTTCTGCTCATCAATCACAGGCTCAAATCGCTTCATAACCTCCGCGGTTTGCACCGCGTGTGAACCAGACCCGACCTCCAGATCAATATCCGGCTCCGGAATACCTAGTTGGTCAAAAAACTGATGTTTCATCGCTTTATCATAGTGCTGCCCCGTATGCACAAGTACAGCCTTTGCCTTACCCTGCGCCTTAAATGCCCGCATAATTGGGGCAATCTTCATGAAATTAGGACGTGCCCCTACGACACATAAAACGATTTTTTCCTTACTCATTATTACTCCGGTCTAATATTTTAACTGTATAGAAGCGGTTACCAGGTGATGGCGTTGATTTGCAATCTCATTAGATGAATCCCGCTTCAGATAATAGTACTCAAGTTTTGCCTTAACTCTTTTTGAGAGCCTATGAGTGTAACTTGCACTTCCTTCGTAGATATTGTCATCTTTACTAACTCGACCATATCCGCCGTGTTCGAATAGTGCCGACGTAGCGATACTTCCTGCAGAGAAAACCTTCAACGTCCACGAAAAGTTAACACCATACGATTCCTCAAAGAAGTTCTGTTCCTGAAACACGCGATGCTCTTTATGGAGTTGCAACACACCTAGATTTCGCTTTCCTCGAATAGAGTATTTCGCAGTCGAAAGTTTTTTCACAAAAACGCCGTCTTCAATTGTTTGCAATACTCGGCGCTTAATATTCGCAACCTCTCCAGTAAAGACTGAAGCGGTTAGTTCGTCGCCCACATTCTCAAAAACGCTCTGCGTATCAATATATGTCCTTGAAGTCAGGTCTTCCGAATGTATCAGCTCGATACTTGACTTTCGGAATTCGTGTTTAAGAAATGTCGTCCAAGTTTTTCCGATTACGCTTTTTCCGATAGATGCGAGGGCCTCAGTCCTAGAACCGATTTCCCAACTACCACTGACTCGATACGTTTCGCCATACGACCGCCGACCGTACAATGCATCCAATTTCATGTCACGACCCAATAGTGCAGATAGCATTGCTTCCGCAAAATATCCGCTGGTCGCAAACTTGTTTGAACTCGCCATTTGGGGATTTTGCTCGTAGCCGCCTTTCGCACTCAAACTCAAGCGGCGAATTAAACGCACACCCATGGCAGCTTGAGCGGTTCGTGTATACGGCCTTGCAGAATTTGTGTAACGAATACGATCCTGTTTAGCATCAAAGCGCCAAAACATTCGCTGGAATAAATCACCACTACGCAACACTGCTTCTATTTGGTGACTTTCGTTATCAGTGGCTCGGATAGAATTATACTTGTTTTGCGCGACTCTTCCTTGTAATTCGCCAACTAGCAGATGTGCGACAGGCTGTTTCCAGTCAATCGATGCTGCATAAGCTTCGTAGTCAGAATATAATTCATTAAACGTTAATTCATTTTTTAAGGTTATCGTATTCAGTGGACTGTAATACCGTCGCTCCTGATTCCCTAGTAACTTTATGTTCGCACGTTTCTCGATTAATTCAAGATTTGAAGCAATCCTATACTGATGCTCTTCATCAAACTGTTCATAGTTTCGTAGCAACATGCGCTGAACATAAGAATATTCCACATCGGTCTGGGTTCTTGGCGTCTTTAATTCTAAATCGACGCCAGGAGAGAATTCGGTAATTAAGTTACGTTCACGTCTGGAACTAAATATTAAATGAGCAGCGGTTTGAGAAACATTCAGGCTTGGAGCAAGTGTTAACTCGTTTGCATGCACGAAACCAGCCTCAAGTATCACAAAGGTAAAGATGAGAAAACCGACGACGTGTTTCAGAAGTGTTTTTTTTTTAACATGGGCACAGACTATTCCTTGTCCTTTGCTCCATAAGCACCATAGCCATAGTATGAACCATAGTAGTTCCCTGACGATTTGCCGCGAAACTTGTTAAGCACCAGGCCTACGGTTTGTTGATCGGTATTTAGATAGGAGAGCGCTTCCTTGATAACCGGTTCAGCGGTTTTTACCGATTCAACCACTACGAGAATTTGCCCCATCAATCCAGCAAGAACCCTGGCCTCACTGGTCGCAAGCAATGGTGGCGAATCAAATATCACAACTCGATCGGGATAACGCTCTGATAATTCCATAGTCAGGTTATACATTGATTCGCTGGCAAGCACCTCAGTTGCATGAGAATGCAAACGGCCAGCGGGAAGCAATCGGAGGTTTTCAACATTCGTATTGAGCAAAACATCGGACAATTCGAGGTCGTCGTCGAGCAGATAGTCGACCAAACCAACATCGGTATCCAGCCCAAGATATTTCATGGCTGAGGGTTTGGCAACATCTGCGTCAATTAAAAGAACCTTGCGATCTAACTCCATCGATATACTCATAGCGAGGTTTATAGAGTTAAACGATTTGCCTTCGCCAGGTACCGCGCTGGTTACCATTATCAGATTACCGCGGTCATTTACTTTACCTGAATTACTAAACGCATTGCGCAAAAGTGGGCGCTTGATTGCCCGCATCTCTTCCGCTATACGACTACGACCGTTCTTGGTTGTCAGCATTCCCGCTGCTTCAAGCCGCTCAAGATCAATTTGAACTTCTTTTTTCGTCTGCCGTTTCCCTGTCGCGACGGCTGACTGACGAGAAACAATACTGTTACTCTCGCTCTCGCCTGTTTGAGCTCCTTGCACCTTATTCTGACGATTTTTTTGGAGAGCTTTTTCAATGGTGTTCATATCAAATCCCCAATCCTGAAGCAGCGAATAAGCCGCGCAACTTTGCTTGCATAAGTACGACGATACCAAGTGCAACAACCAACAAGGCTGCCATGAGCACAAAAGAACTTACCTCAACAAGGCGAGTTCGAATTTCTTTTTCCGTTCTGACCTTGCTTACCACACCGAACACAGGCAAACCAGTAGCCAAGGTTAATCTACGCGACGAATCAAACGTAGGTTTAACTTGGGACAAGAAAAACGCAAAAATAAGACCACCAGCCAATCCGCCTGTTAATACCACGATATTAAATAACAAGCGATTGGGACCAGCCGCTTCAAGAGGAGTCTTCGGTGGATCGAGCACCTTGAATTGCACATCATCAGCAGATTGGTCTGCTGATTGCGCCAGTTTTGCGGATTCACGTCGAGCAAGAAGCTGATCATAATTGCGCTTTGTTATGTCGTAGTCTCTGTTCAGGCGCTGCATTTCGGCTTCAATCTGTGGAGTCGTATCCACAGCCTTTTCAAGCTGAACGACCTCTTTCTGTAGACGTTCGACTCGCGCAGCTAATGTCACCACTTCGGCTTCAGCCTGAGCAAAAGAAATTTTTAATTGTTGATAAACGGGATTTTGAGCAAGTGGGGCAATTTTTGTGCCTTCAGGTAAATCAGCCTTGGCCTCTTCCAGTTCTTTATCTCGCTGGGATTTCAAACGTTTCACCGTTTCTTCCAGCGCTACAACATCTGGATGCTTATCGGTATACTTTAACAACAAATCATCGCGTCGCTTTTCCATATCAGAAATTCGAGCATCTAAGGGATGACTCAAGCCACCAGAGAATATGTTCGTTGAGGGCGCGATGCCAAAGGTAGGTTCCTCGCCCGCCATCTGGCGCTTGAACTCATCTCTACGGCGCGAAATTTCTTCCAGCTCCGCACGGCTACGGGACAATTCAGCGCTCTTGGATTGCATCTGCGTAAAATAGTCCCCTCCCCGACCGGGCAGAAAGGCTACGTTCTTCTGTTTGAATTCTTTTACTCGCTCTTCTGCGTCAAACAGACGCTTTTCATATTCTTTAATCTGCTCCTCAAGAAAACGCTGTGCAGAGGAACTGTCTTTTCTCGAATCTCCTAATGAGGATTCCACAAATAATGTCAATAATGACTGAACAACGTTTTTCGCCAAATGAGGCTCGTCATCAACATAGGAAATACTGTAAATATTATCTCGGCCGCCTTGGAATTTTATGGTTTTCTTTAGACGCTCAATCAATAACTCCATATCTGCTTCATCTTTCACCTTGAGGTCCATGTCCGTCATGCGGGCAATTTTTTCAAGGTTGGGCCGACTTAACAGTGTACGGGTCATAATCTGGACTTCGTCTTCTACGTCAGATTGAACTGCCAATCCACGCAATAATGGTCGCAATACAGACTTGGTATCAACATAGACTCGTGCTGAAGACTCGAATTGATCAGGAAGACTGGCTACAAACAACCACCCTGCAATAGCGATAGGCCAGGCAATCAAATGCACATACCAGCGATAACGCCATATCGCCCGGGCATAGTGCATGACTTGTTCAAATATCTCGTGCATATTGGCTTTTTATCTTAAATTTCCACTATTTGGAATAGAGCAAAAGGCTTAGCCCTTTCATCAAACCTGGAGAATCTTAGCCCTTGCTTCTTAGACTATCCTTTAAAACCAGGATTCTGGAATAATGAGTATATCTCCGGGCAAAATGTTCACATTTTGCTCTATTTCGCCATCCTTGATCAGATCATCCAAATAAACGCGAATTTCCTTTTGCTTACCGTCAACAACACGCACAATCTTGGCGCGATTGCCCGCAGCAAATTCGGTTAAACCACCGACAGCAATCATCACATCAAGGGCTGTCATGTGCTCTCTATAGGGTAATGCCTGAGGTTTTGCGGCCTCGCCAACGACTCTAACCTGCTGAAAATATGGGCCAACAAATCCTGTCACAATGACAGTTACTAAAGGGTCTTTGACATAAGCCCCCAATGCCTTTTCTATTTCTCTGGCCAATTGTGTTGGTGTTTTGCCACTCACCTGAAGGTCCTCCACCAGGGGGATCGACACCCTGCCATCAGGTCGAATGGGAACAGTGATTGACAGGTCCGGATTTCGCCAGACGAAAATGTTGATATTGTCACCAGGGCCAACTACATAGAGAGGACTTTTAGTGTTCGGGGTTATTGTGGACGGTTGCTCTGCCGCCCAAACTGGCATAGCCAACGCCCATACAACCAGGAAATTCAAGTATTTCACGATCATACCTTTTGTTACATCGCGCGATTATTGCGGCGATTTTATGCTATCTGACACTGTGATTGATGTTAGTTAATTCACAAGGGTTGTACTACAAACATTCGACCCAGGTGGTAGCCTTGAGAAGAGCGAGGATATTAACACAAAACTGAGGATAAGAGACCTGTCAACCCATTTGTTTTAACTGGTCTAGCAAGCCAATAGCGGAAAACTTTTTCACTACCAACTGGCGTTTGAGCCGTTGTTTCCAATTCCTGTTCCCGCTGCGGAGATAGCCTGTTGCTAACTTTTGTCTATAGGCATCAAATTGAATATAGTGAGGCGCGTACCGCATCCCACCTCTACCCAGCAATACTTTTAAGGCTTGTGCTGATAACAAACTCGCGGCCTGCTGCACACCAATCACCGAAGATGGGCCACGCCCGGATGCCGGGTCCACCGAAGAAAAGTCCATATATGGTAAGTGTAAGGCTGACGGGGCCAAACCTATCAAGAAATTTATTATTTGGTCCGCGTATGATTGACCATCACTAAGAGAAAAGTATTCATCAAACGACATGGAGCCGTGAGAAAACACCAATAAAGATCCGGAAAAGCCCAAAGGCGCTGCAGTCAGACTCGTCACTTGCTGCCTTCTGGCTTCGGCAAAAAACAATCGCCTCACGCCAATCGAGAAAAAGTCCACTCCATCAATCGCAATGTCAGCGCCCTTTACAAAAGCCTCTACATTGTCTTTGCTCAATCCTCCAGGGTATATTTCAACTTGAGCGTCGGGGTTAATTGACTTGATTTGAGCCGCTGTAATTTCTGCTTTGTTCTTGTCTACGCTTTCTATGGTAGCGCCGATTTGGCGATTGAAGTTTGCCACAGAGAATTCATCAGGATCAGTCAATCGAAATCGACCAATACCCAGACGCGCAAGAGTAAGCGCGTGATAACCACCTACCCCGCCACAACCAACTATTGAGGCCAAAGAACCAAACAATCGTTGCTGTTCTTCTTTCGATATGAGACCAAGATTCCGGCCAAATGCTTCCGAAATACTAAATCGGCTATGTTGAGACATCCGTGCCACCTATTTGAATTAGTGTTTATAGACTAATTTTAGTATCGGCTATACGGAATGTAATTTGAACTCTTACCATATCGACAACATATGAATCTTCCCTACAAGGAATCATAAGTTTGCCAAATCCAGCACTCTTTCCCTGCTCAAAAAGCTCTGATACCACGACTGATTAAATAACCGACTGTGTTGCGATCTACCTGTTTCCAAATCCTTCACGAAATCGTCCACCTTACAATAATAAGGTTTACGGATTCCCCTGAAGTCTACTTCCGGCCCAATCTCAGTTAAATTAAATCCCAACGACCTAGCCACGCGAGCCAAAGGCAACGACTGCATGGCGAACCAGTGTTTTACACCAACATCAACGCTGTATTGATACATCGCTCGTAGCAATCCAAACAAAATCTCCGGCTCTCTTCTGCGAGGCACCACTTTAACTATGTTCGTGTTGTTAGAATCAACGCCTTCCGATCTAAGTTGACTTCGGCGATGGGAGCTCAGAATACATGCACGAGATATTTCAGCACACTGGTCCAGACCGCCATAATACTCCGGAGACTCAACCTCACTATGGGCCCAAATTGGCATTCTCGTCGGCGCATCAAGCACGAGCCGCATTGCAGCAACCCAACTTTCAGTCTTCTTACACCTTACGACAAAATGGGCGGATCTGTAGTCATACCTATCCCATTCCAACTCCTCGTTAAATTTTTCACATCGCTCATATCCTGTTTCTAAACAGTAGACTTTATAACGAATCGAATAATTTAATCTTTTTGATGCAGCGGTGTCGCATAGAAATACTTCATATTGATCGTCGAATAACATAGCCCTTATTTCATACTGGTAAAACGTACAGGAATTATCCTTATTAGGCCCCAAACCCCATTTTTTGAAAATGCAAGGACTAGTCCATCAACAAACAAGGACTCTTAAAACGAAATGCGATGGACAATGTATTTGAAGAAGACACTATGTTTTGATCGTGTTAGGCTAAATTAGTGAGAAAAATGATCAAGATTAGCAATTTATTACGGCGATTAGTGACGCCAATAAAAACTGTCGGCTTTAGCAGACAAGACACCTAGGAAGCCTTGTTTTTTTGTACTAAAAACCTAATCAACTTCTCGCCGTAATCAAGATTACCGGCAAATTTCTTGATTTCAAGCACCCGTCGAACTTCGTATTCCCTCACTCCTGCAGACTTCGCCAGATCTTTTGGCCCAATACGTACAACCTTCGCACCTGGAACCTTCGTGTCGGGCAAAGACTTCTTTAGCAAATCATTTAAGGCATATTCAACTCTGCCGGTCTGTGGCGCGAAGGCCATTACCATTGCCAGATCGTCAGTTCGCCTGATTCGGTCAGCAAACACGGCAAAAAGTTTCTCCACTAAAGGCGAATCAAAATTAATAATTTTCTGAAATACTTTTTTATCAATCCTGATTACCTCTACATGTGTATTGGCAACTGCACTAGCCGATCTACTACTGTCGTCAATTAACGAAAGCTCTCCGAACAATGCGCCTCGAGCAAGCGTTGCCAACGTTAACTCTCGTCCATCATCATCTTTTCGTGCAATAGCCACCCAACCGCTGTCCAGAATATAGGCCTCCCCCCCTAGATCCCCTTCAGAAAAAAGCGTTTCACCCGGTGCAAAAAGCATCCTTTCGAAGTGTTGCGCGAAATTGTCTAGCCAGAACGTGTCAAGATTGCTATCTAAGAGCTGTCCAAACGCCCATTGATAAACATCAGAAAATTTCGTAAACATCGGGACTATATGATTAGTGTATTCTTCAACCCATACCTTTTCAGCAAGCGCTGCGAAGCCTAGATGCTCATACACTTTTGTGGTTTCATGGTTAGAGGTTGCGATCACATGGGTCACGCCCCAGCCTGCGCATACCCCGGTGGCCATTTTCAACAAAGCCTGCAAAACATCTCGTCGACGGCGCCAGTTTGATCGTATCGCCAGCATTCCTGCGCTTGCGAAAATGGAATCACTCCCTGTTTCAAGCCTCCATTCCTTGTGTTTTATTTGGCGCAATTCTAAAAACGGAAAAATCGAGTCAGGGGGCAGGCCAACTTCAGAATCCCGGGTAATGCGAATAGTGCCTACCGGTTCGTTAGAATCATAGGCGATGATGTTGGTTGTACTTGGCAACGCATCATAGCGATCAACAATGCGTTGTGTTGGTAAGGGACTACCGCCAAACTTGCCATCTTCAACGACATATACTTCGTGACGGAGCCAGAATACGTCATCCAGCTCCTTCTCTGAACGAGCAACTTTTAGTATCGTTGCCATAAGTTATAACCTGAGTGATACTCGCGATAATTAGGACGTCTTACTTCGATAGTATCGACAGGTTTTCCTGTAACATTTACATGAAAGTTTCCAGGCTATGGAATTAACGATGAATAGTGGAGCCACCCATATTGATGCAAGACGAAATAAAGGATTTAATTCTCGAACACGCCATCTCTGCACCCTCAGCCGATAATTCCCAGCCGTGGAAATTTCACTGGAATGGAGAAATTTTAGAGATACATATCGACGAAACGCGGAGTGGCGGGCCGTCAGACAAGTCATTTTTACTGAGCGATATGTCGATTGGAGCGCTTATAGAAAACATCTCTCAAACCTCATTTATTTTAGGGTATAAGGACAAGATCACGTTATTCCCTCGAGGGGTAATCGAAGCACCTTTTTACACCGCGCAAATCGAATTTCACAAGGACGATCAAGCCGACATCGACCTCCAGGCCGCTAGAGATCGACTACAGTTCATAAGAGATCGACATACCGACCGAAGCTTTCCCTGGAAAGAGATCCCTGCCGAGACCAAAGAGAGTCTCGCTTCATTGTGCGAGGACATTCCAGGCACGGATATCATTTGGTTAAATCGACAGGAAAAAAAGACTGCCCGCCAGGCTATGTGGCAGGCGGAATCGTTGAGATTCTCTACCAAAGAACTTCACAGTGAGCTGTTTTCGTCCATACGCTTTGACATCGGGTGGAAAAACAGTACGAAAGAGGGTTTGGCCCCTGCTTCGCTGAATGTGGAATGGTTTGCACGCCCGGTATTCAGCGCCTGCAGGCGTTGGAGCCTGATGAGAATGCTTAATTTGATTGGCGCCGCAAAAGGATTTGGATTCCGCTCGGCATATTTGCCAAATCTGTTAAGCCCCGAACTTGTTGCCATCTGCACTAGTGGTGACTCGCGCCAGGCAATAATTTGTGGTGCACGTACAATGCAGCGATTCTGGTTACTCGCGAATAAAAAAGGCCTTTCAATTCAGCCGTTTGCCGCTCCGAGCGTAATTTACCTGGCTAAAGAAATACCTGTTTCCGAAAACAAGTCTTCGAAGATAAAAGAAAAACTTGCTGCACTTAACCCCAATATGAGTATTTTGATTCTGTTGCGGGCTGGTCTTTCATCGACACCCAAGCCTGGTCATACCTCTTTGAGACGGGGTCTTTCCGACTTCTAGGCTGTCGGCAAAATTAACATCAGATATTATTCTTTTATTTCAATGCATTACATCCGTTTGGAAAAATTACGCGTCGATATTTCAAACTTATATTGGGTACACGCTATCTGAAGAGTCGAAATTATTTACAAGATCTACTGGTGATAGATGATTATCTCTGAGAACATACTTCACTCCATATTATTTCCCTTTAATTACATTGAGTTAGCTTACCGCCACGCACTTGGCTCAGTTCCTGCAAACTAAGAGATAGATTGCAAACCAATCGAACAATTTGATTAACAATTGGGAGTTCAAAATGAAAAAACTAGCTACTGTGTTAGCGATCGGAACAGCTCTCGTAGCTGGCTCTGTATCTGCTTCTCCAGTTAACGTTGGTGGTGTTGTTTGGGATCCGGCCAGCCTGGATGACTACTTTGCCACTGACACTATGTATGAATCTGTTGCCATCCCTACTGGCGCTATGAGTACTGGCGTTGCCAATGTTTATGATTTTACTGGATCTAATGAACTTAAAGGTTACGGTAAAATTACAAACATCAATGGTGATACTACTACTTTCTGTCCTGGTTGTGAGCTTACCTATCAATTCGGTGGCCTATACCTGAACCAGTGGATCGACGTTGATGGTGACGGTAGTGTTGACGCCGGTGACCATATTTCCTTTACTGGTGGCTGGGTTAATTTTTACGTTGATTTCACCCCTGACTTCAACAATGTTAGCTCCGCTTCTGCTGGTGACGAAGGTGGCGCAAACAACCTATGGTTGAGCCTTGCAGGCAATACTCAAACTGCTACTTATGGTGCAAACAGCATCAGCGGTACATTGTTTTCAACTATCACTACGGGAACTTTGGGTACCGGAACTGAAGGCGGAAATGGATTCGGTAACTTCGATGTTACTGGCGGTCTAGCCAACGCTAACTTCGACACTGATTCCCAGGTTGGTGGCTCTGATTTCAGATTCACATCATCCTATCAGCCACGTACATGCTCACCTACATGTCCTGAAGGGAATAACCTGTTCGGATCAAACGACATCTATGCCGACTCCATTCCTGAGCCTGGCATGCTTGCGTTGTTTGGCGCTGGTCTGATCGGTCTTGGCGCTACTGCGGTTCGTCGCCGTAAAATTGCTGCCTAGTCCGAGATACACCGAAACTAGAAGGGCTGTACACTATGTACAGCCCTTTTTTTATTGAGAAAATATTTACAAAGGAAAGTTTTCTATGTCGCCATCCAAGATTCGCCTGACTATTGTGCTTTGCTGTCTTTCACTCATATCCAGCGCTTTTGCCGCAGACTCCGACGGCTCATATGCGGTTAAAGGTGCAGGCATTTCTAGCTGTGGAAAATTTGTAAGTGCGGCAAAGAATAAAAAAGATCTCTATTTAGTCTATGGCGGCTGGGTGGAGGGGTATATTACGGCTTCTAACCAACACCTTGACCAAACGTTTGATCTCGCGCCCTGGCAATCGACCCAGTTATTACTGAAGATTATCGAGTCTGTCTGCACTCAAAATACAGAGCAAAACCTTCATCAGGTACTGGCCCGAATAAGCGCCGATATGAGTAGACAACGTATTGCTAAAGGGGGGAAGTTTGTTGATATCGACGGAAAACGAAACTACATATTCCAGGAAGAGGTCATCGAACGAATAAAACAGGCGCTCAAGAACAAAGGATTATATACTGGACCTGTGAATGGGGAATACACCTCAGACCTTCAGAAATCATTAAAACAATTTCAGAAGAACATCAATCAAAATCAAAGTGGCCTTCCGGATCAGGGCACATTACTCAAACTCTTTTCACAATAACAATTACCAGGTTACTTGGCCTTAATCGTTTCAAGTGTATCCAATATGGCCTTGTTATTGGGTGCGAGCTCAGTTGCTTTTTCAGCATAGGACAGAGCTAGTTTGCTATCTGTATCTTTAAGCAGCCACGCCAAATTATTTAGCGCAAGAACATGCTCTCCATTTAATTCAACGGCCTTCTTATAAGCGCCTATAGCTCTATTTTTTTCCCCCATCGCGTCATAAGCCGTCGCAAGTACATATTGCAACTGAGCATCTTCCGGATTCTTACGCTTTGCGTCGTCAAGGACATTCATTGCTTCTGTCTTTTTACCCATAGACCAATATGCTTGTGCCAGCTTCTGCACAACATCAGCATCAATATTTTGCTTTGCAAGCTCTTCATAGATCTCAACCGCTATCTTTGGCTTATTTTCAAACATCGCCAATTGGGCTCGCAATAATCTTTCAGCGACATGATTGGTGGTTCCAGCTTTCTGCAGTTTATCAATCCACTGAGATGCCATCCGGTAATTTTTTTCAGCAAAATAGATATTGACTTTTGCAATCACAGCAGGAACAAAGTTCGGGCCTCTATCTAAAGAACGATCCAGAGCCTTTACTGCCTCAGCCTTATTATTTAGTGCAAAATATGCTGTATACACCAAATAATGCGCTAGTGCGGACTCTTCTTCTAAACGAGCAAGACTTCTATAAGACTCCAAGGCGTTCGTGTACTCTCCAAGCATCATCTGAGCGTTACCCATTTCGGCCAAAACAGCTGAGTTTTTACCCACCTGTCGCTTTATATTTCTAAGCTCGGCCAGAGCCTGAGAAGCCTTTTGCTGTTGTAGATAAATCCTGGCGAGCAGTACCGCTCCGCTAATTTCATCACTGTCTTTCTTTTGAGCCTTTTTGATCATTTCGGCTGCACCATCAAATTTTCGCTGTCTCATTTGAAACTGCGCAAAATCATACAGTGTTGTTACATGATCCGGATTCTCTTTCAAAACTGCTTCAAAATACACTTCGGCTTGCCCAAAATCGCCCTTTTTTACCTCGAGCGCAGCTAGATTCCGCCCTGCTGGCGGATAACCAGGCGTTAATTCAAAGGCACGCAAGAAAGCATCTCGAGCAGCACCCTCATTACCCGACAATAAATGCACCGTACCCTGCATGCTAACCAAAAGTGGACTATTTTTATCCAGCGCTTCAAGGCGCTTTAATTCGTTGATCGCATTCACATAGTTTTTTGCTTTAATATGGGTTTGTACTATTGCGAGATTTGCAGAAATATCATCCGCTCCGTCACTCATTCTGGTAAATTCCGCAATCGCTTGATCATACTCGCCCATTCCCACTAAACTTTGGGCGAGACCACCGCGTATCTTTTTATCTTCGGGAACCTGTTGAAGTGCCTTTCTAAAGTAGGCAACTCCACGTTCAGCGTCTCCCGCACTTAAAGAGGCAGAAGCGATAAGCGCCAATGTTTTGGGTGTAAGCTCTTTTCTTTTTTCCAGTGGCTTCAACGTCTCCACAGCAGCATTAGCCTCGTTTCTGGATAATTGAGTAAATGCAAGCATCTCTCTCGCAATCTGATTACCAGGTACCAAAGACAAAAACCGTTGCAAGTGGTCTTCTGCTTGCTCAAAATTCCCTTCTATTGTATTGATAGCCCCCAGAATCAAAATAGCGCCTTGATGGCCGGAGTCTGCTTTTACAACTTTTTCCGCCAAATCTTTTGACTTGGAATACTCCTTTTTCTGAAACGCTAACACGCTGCGAATTTGATTTAAATCAGACCGATCCGGAAAGCTACGTTTGTGGAATGTATCTCTTAAACTATTTAATAGATTTTCACTCTTTTCAGTACTGTTTTCTTCAAGGTATTGTTCAATCTGCCCCTTTACCGCAACAAAGTAGTAATAGTCCTGTAGGCTAGTCGATAAAGAAGCCGCTTTCTCGTATGAAGCTATTACTTGAGCAGAATCTTTTACGCTTCGATAGACATCCGCCCTAGTAAGCCAGGCTAAAACATCGTTGGCATTCTCTCGGATCGATTCTTCAACGATTTCTATCGCCTCTTCGTTTCTTTTGTTTATTAGCGACACTCTAGCTAATCCTAGATTTGCCCTCGTTTTAACGGCCGAAATATTCGCAGCGCTCTTGTACGCAGCTTCAGCCTGTTTAATATCCTTTAGTTGGAAATATGCGTCGCCCCGTGCAACCAATTTGCCTCCTCGTAACAACTCGGAGTCCCTATCACTAAGCTCCATATAGGCTAGTGCCTCATGTGCGCGCCCCTGCATCAACATTGCGTCACCAAGTCTTGAGACAATCGCTTCAGGACTAACCCCTAGTTCTGCGGCCCTTCGTAGCTCTTTCTCTGCTCCTCCACCCATGCCAATTCGCGTATATATATCACCTAACAAATATCTCGCCTCGGCGCTATTCGGATAGTGAGCCAATGCATTCTTGAGAAAGATAGTGGCCTCACGATAATCGCCCTTATCCGTAGAGACCTTTGCACTTTCAATATATTCTTGTTCTGTCAACACCTTCTCAGCGCAACTGAAAAGCGTTCCCACTAGAAAAGTTAAAACAATTAGCTTAGTAATATTCCCGAAAGAACTGACCATTAATTCAACTCCCTAAGCAATGCCTTCGCTTCTTCCCGCATAGTAAAATCACTGTTTGCGAGCAAGCGATCGACTTCGGCTTTCGCCTGTCTTTTATTTCCCTGTTTAGCCAAACCATATGCCAGGTGGTACTTGATTTCTAAAATATGAGGCGCAATAACGCTCGCTTCCTTCACGATATTGACACCACTGTTCACGTCTCCTGCTTTTATAAGAGACCAACCATATGTATCCATTACAGCTGGATTCTTGGGCGCCAGATCAAATGCCTTTTTACCAAATTCGATTCCACGTTTGTCCGCTTTCTCTGCATAGATCCAGGCCAGATTATTTAACGCGGCAACATTATCAGATTGCATTTTTACAACTTCCTGATAAGTCTTTATAGCGTCGTCATCCCGCCCAGCAGATTGGTATTCAGTTCCTAGAGCCATCAATACGGCCACATTGGGTTCGTTTTTCTTTTGCCAATCCTGCAACACCTTTATAGCGGTTTGTGCATCGCCTGACTCTTTATGTGCTAGTGAGAGTTTCTGAACAATTGCATGGTGAGCTGACTTTATTAACGCTTCGCGATATGGAGTAATTGCATTTTTAAACTGTTTTTTCTTCATTGCTATATCACCGGACAACACCCAGCCTGCGGCGTTTGTTTCATCCATTTTTTGAAGGGATCTGGCTACTCCTAGTGCTTTGTCGAAAGCACCTTGTTTCAAATACAATTCGCCCAGAAGAAGATTAATAGCTAAATTGTCACCAAATAACTTCCCGGACTCTTCCAGCGCCTTTATTGCTGCACTTTCCTGTTTACTGGCAATCAAAGATCTCGCTAGCCCAAGAATGACATTCGCAGAACTCGGAAACTTATCTTTGAGAAAACGATACCGATCAATTGCACTCGTAAATTCCTTGTTCGCCAAATATGCCATCGCCTGGGTTTCAATCAACATTGGATTGCTCGGCATTTTTTCCAATGGCGCTCTTAGCACCTCTAGTGCATTAAGGGGTTCATTCTGCGTAATATAGAATCTTGCCATCGTGGTAACCGCACGAACACTTTCAGGGTTGGCTTTTTGTGCCTCCGACAACCATCGCTCAACACCTTTACTATCCCGTTCAATAGCGGCGATTCTGGCTAACCCCAATAAGGCTTGCTCATTAGTTTTGTCATGCCTGATGGTTTCTTCGTATATAGTTTTTGCTTCTGTGGGTTTGTTTTCGGTAAGTGCAATTCGGGCCAAATTCAGGCGAGCTGGCGAAAACGTATTATCCAGTTTCAACGCCTTTTCAAAATCACTTTTTGATGCCTTGAAATCCTTTTTTCCCATAGAAGCAACGCCACGAAAATTGTATGTGACAGGATCTTTTGGCCTCTTTTTCAACATGGCATTTGCTGCTTTTAATGCCTCGTCGTATTTCTTATTCTTTATGTGTGCAGTGATTAGCATCACGTCCGCCTGCACCACATCTTTGTCCAGACCTGACGCCATTTCTAACGTTGAGACTGCTTGATCGAGATCGCCGCTGACCAGATAACCCAAACCGAGCTGAGTGCGAATACCAGCCTGATCCGGATCAAGTTCTACCGCGGCTTCCAGCAATTGAGTACCACGGATAGAGTTGCCAGAGCGCAGATATGCTGACCCGAGCAAGGTCAGTGTATTGGCATCCGCAGACTCATCTTTTTCCCAACGCGACAAAACTTTAATTGCGTCATCAAAACGCCCCTGTTTCATCAACACCCCGGCATACATTCTAGCTCCCTGGAGATGACCAGGGTTCGCTTTATTGAACCGGGATAAGTAATCAGACGCCTGCTCGAGGTTACCTTTCTGGAATTGGATATTACCCATTAACAATATGCTGGGCATGTGATCGCGAACATTGGCGATAACTTTTTCCAAAGCGGCTTGCGCTTCATCAAGCTTTTTTTCCGCAAAGAAGACAAATGCGCTAAAATAATTTGCCATTGGATGAGAGGGCATGCGCTTAAGCACATCATCAATCAAGGCTCTTGCCTCGGTTGGTTTATTCTTTGCGATGTATATTGAAATGAGCCCGAGCTTAACGTTCATATTTTCGGGCTTGTACTTCAAAGCTTCTTTGTATGACTTCTCTGCCGATTCCAAATCCTTATCCAGACGCGCTAACTCTGCCTTTAGCGACAAAGCGGGAACAAACGTCTTGTCTGCATTAATCGCTTTTTCAATATAGGATTTCGCACTCGCCACTTCTCGATTGCTCAGTGCGATTCGCGCCATACCAACAAGCGCTCCGGCGGTTGTCGGATCTACTTCAAGTGCCGTCTTATATTGTTTTTCCGCCTTATCGAACTGACCTAACACCATGTGCGCATCACCACGACGATAAAGAACACGGCCTCGCACATCTGCGGGTAATTGCTGATCGTCCTTTATTTCATCCAGGAGATCATTGGCACGTCCTTGAGACAGATAGGTTTCCGCAAGGGGATCGAGCCAGTCAACGTCTGCGGCACCCAAACTGCGAGCGCGGCGCAGTTCTTTTTCTGCCGATGGCGTATCGCCGACTTCCAAATAGACTTTACCCAGTAACAATCTTGCTTTATGACTATCCGGATTTTTCTGTAGCGCGTTTTTCAAATGGATAATCGCTGCGCGATATTCTTTCGCTTCGAATTTCTGTTCTGCGTCACTGATAAATTGGCTTACGTCTGTTGCCGCCGTTGCCGCATAAGAAATTCCTAAAAAACTCCAGACAAAAACTAGCAATATATTTCTAAATAATGTCATATTTGACTACACACTCTTGGCTATCGCTCGAACGAGCGGTCTACACTTCGATGCCCAATTTCTTTATCAAATCATAAAGCGTTGGTCTACTGACGCCCAACAGTTCCGCCGCCTGGGCGATATTATTGTTGACGTGACTCAATGCACGCAAAACGGCCTTTCGTTCTGCGTCCTCGCGAACTTCACGTAAATTAAACGGCATAGTCGCTTGTCCAACTTCATCAAGCTCCAATTCTTCAGCATGAATTTGGCTGCCGTCAGCCATGATGACTGCTCGTTTGAGTTTGTTCTCCAGTTCCCGCACATTCCCTGGCCATGAATAGTTTTCCAATGCCACCAACGCATCTTTTGCAAACCCTTTTATTTTACGATTGTGTTCTTTTGCGAAACGATCAAGAAATGCCCGCGCCAGTAACACTACATCACCCTCCCTCTCACGCATGGGAGGTATTGTGACCGTTATTTCACTCAGACGATAATAGAGATCTTCTCTAAACTCACCTGACTTAATCATGTCTGCAATGTTGCGATGGGTTGCACATACCACCCGCACGTTCACAGGAATTTCCTGGCGC
This sequence comes from Gammaproteobacteria bacterium, assembly GCA_029881255.1. NCBI lineage: Bacteria > Pseudomonadati > Pseudomonadota > Gammaproteobacteria > Gammaproteobacteria bacterium. Next base: position 256,199 of record JAOUMY010000003.1, read on the forward strand.
CCACCGACACGCTCGATCACCCGTTCCTGCAAAAAGCGCAGTAATTTCGCCTGTAACGGCATGGGCAAGTCACCTATCTCATCAAGAAACAAGGTGCCCTCATGGGCGTATTCGATTTTTCCGGGCGTTTGTTTGGCCGCGCCGGTAAAAGCCCCTTTTTCATACCCGAACAATTCACTTTCGAGTAAATTTTCCGGGATAGCTGCGCAATTAATGGCGACGAAGCGTTGCGATCTACGGGGACTCAAGTCATGCACGGCTCGGGCGAGCACTTCTTTCCCTGTCCCGCTCTCGCCGAGCAATAAGGTTGTTACATCAGTAGGCGACACTCGCTCAATTGTGCGTACAATCTTCAACATTTGCGGGCTATTGGCAATCAAACCATCCAGTGGAGAATGGCCTGACTCTATAAGTCGCTTATTTTCCAGCTCCAATTCACGCACGCGAAAAGCGCGATTAACAATGAGGCCAAGAACTTCTGCTTCGATGGGTTTCAAATAGAAATCATAGGCACCTATTCCAATAGCACGCACGGCGCTATCGCGGTCATCGTTTCCGGTTACGACTATGACCTTGGTATCTGGCAATAAGGAAAGAATTTGTTCGAGAGTAGCAAGTCCTTCACTCGTCCCGCCCGGATCAGGCGGGAGCCCCATATCCAGAGTGACTACCTGGGGCATATGGCGTCGCAAAGCGCTAATTGCCTCCTCACGATCACCGGCAATTACGGTGTCATAGTCGTCAAAACACCACCGGAGCTGGCTCTGAATCCCCGGGTCGTCTTCTACGATGAGCAGCGTACCGCGTTTGCTCAAATCTGGACTCCTTGCATAAATTCTACGTCTGACATGAACTATTCTATCTGGGAAGGCATCACGACTTAATGCCACTCGTGGACCAAACACAATAACATGTTTTTGCCAGTAATTTTACCGTCTTATGCCAATGGAAGCTCTAACCTAAAGGTTGTACCCTCACCCAGGGTACTGCGAACGCTTACGCTCCCCCCCATATCCTCAATAAATTGACGAACTTCATGGGCGCCTATCCCCATCCCCGTCAGCCCTTTCGTGCTGTCAAACGGTTTGAATAGCCGGTTACGAATAAAATTTTCATCCATTCCGCTTCCAGTGTCTGTTACACAAATCACTGCATTTCCACTTTCTCTGGCTATTGAAACCGTTATTTTTCCATTGGGTGGGGTTGCATCCTGGGCATTCTGTACGAGGTGACCAATATTCGATACCAACCTGTCTTTATCCGCGATGACAAATAATTCCTCAACGCCTCCGTTAAGTTCGGGCACGGGGCGTGATGTCGCCTTGTCTTTTACTACGGTAGACAATATCTCGCTTAACGGAACTCGCTCAGCCTTTTCCGAAGACAGGGTGCCAGTCTTCAGTTGAGCCAACAAGCGATTCATGCGCGCGACGGCATTCTCAACGGTGTTAATCGCGTCATCAACGAAAGCAGGATTATGTTTATGCTTCTCCGCGTTTTTCACCACCAGACCCAACTGCGACATTAAATTCTTTAAATCGTGCATAACATAGGCAGAAAGACGATTAAATGCTTCAAACTGCCGCGATTCCGCCAGGGCCAGGGCGGAACGCGCCTGCGCGAGATGAATCGCCACCTGCCGACCAGCGGTTTTGAGTAAATCAATATCTTCCCAGTTAAACTGTCTAGGTGCTCTTGGGTTAGCGAGAATAATGAATCCGTATAATTGGGTTTGCAACATTAGTGGCACTACCAGCCAGGCGCTATCCTGATCCTTCAGCCATTGAGGCAATTGCAGGTCAGCATATAGTACTGAGCCATCCCGATACTCGTGTAGATTGATGACCCACTGCCATTGCTCGAGGAATCTTGGCAAAGATGCATCCGCCGCTTCCGACATGCCGTTTAGATCCGACATACTCATGTGAGCAACAGCTTCATAGCCCCGATTTTTCTGATTTATCCACAACACGCCGCCAGGACTGTCGACCATATCGGCCAGTGCAACAATCGCTTTTTCTTCCAGACGCTCTACCTTGTGCTCTGACGAGAGCTGTCGGATCAGACGCAACCACTCCTCACGATAGTCATATCGGTAATTAAGGAAATGTTTGTCGATAAAAACTCTTAGTCGTCCCCGCATCCCGCCGGAAGACACCACAGCCAACAGCACCATTAACGCGCCAAACACGAAGGCATTGCGGATGATCGTACCCCAGTCACCACCATATTCTCTTAGGTAATACCCGCCACCCGCGACGATAAGTAAATACACGCCCGCCGCCAACACCGCTGAAGAATAGAATATAACCTGACGTGACACGGTGATGCTTAGCGTGGCATCGGGGAATCGCCGAATACCCAAACCCAACAGAACCATGGCAAATACAGACACCACCCCCCTCGAACTCCAGTTGTCAATGTCTACACGTTGAAACAACAGGGCTTCGCTATAGAGATAAAAATCATGTATGTAAACTGCGCCAAATCCGATACAGAGAAACTTGAATGCCCAACGTTGCTCACGACTACTGCGAAAAACCTGCTCAACCAGGATCAGACCTAACAGAGCAAGAACTAAATGACCGATAATCCGAACTTCGAAACCAAGCCAAGAACCCATATTCGTATTGCCGCTCGCCACAAACAACAGTAGCGCCAGCAACAACAGCGGAATCACATAGGAAATTCGTTCAAGTACGGCGTACCACGTACCACGACTCTGGGATAGGGTTCTTATCAACTTCAATAACAGGTAGGACCACAAAAGATTCCTGATAATCTCCAGGCTCACCGCCCAGATATTCGATGCAAACGAATGATATGCGGAATGCGCGCTGGCGATTGCCCATAAAAGCCCCGCCAGCATGGCCACCGCAAGTTCGATACTGGCGGTGCGCTGCCTCCACATCGTCAATAGCAGAACAAAAATAGTCAGAAAGCTCAGGCCAGCGAGACCATAACTGATCACGCCTATGCTAAACATTGTGTTCGCCCCTGACTAGCGGGCACCTTTGCCCCATAGGATTACCTCTGCGGTCTGAAACAACACCGTCAGATCGAGAAAAATGCTGTAATTTTTTACATAATACAGATCAAATTGCAGTTTCTCGACGGTGTCTTTTTCTGTCGAACCATAGGGATAACATATTTGCGCCCAGCCAGTAACTCCGGGTTTGACACGATGTCTTTCTGAATAATGCGGAATCGAACGAGAAAATTCTTCAACAAATTGCGGTCGCTCCGGACGAGGTCCAACGAAACTCATATCACCACTTAACACATTGAATAGTTGCGGCAATTCATCGATACGTGTCTTACGAATAAATCTACCAATTCGAGTCACTCGATCGTCATTTTTCTGCGCAAACTGGGCGCCATGCTTCTCCGCGTCAACCCGCATTGAACGAAATTTATATACCTGAAAGAGGCGCCAATTTCTGCCCACTCGCACCTGTTTATAAAAAACCGGCCCCCTATCTTCCAGCTTTACCAAGACGGCCGTTATCAGCATGATCGGAAGTACGGGTATAAGTAGCGCTACGCTGGCTACAAGGTCAAAAACGCGCTTAACAAAGTCTCGCATGAATCCATGGGTAAAACCGTCAGAAAAAATCATCCAGCTCGGATTAAGAATTTCGAGCAAAACCCTGCCAGCCTGACGCTCAAAAAAAGTTTGCAACTCGACTACTTCGATACCGGACAACTTGCAATCCAACAATTCATCTACCGGGAAATGTTTTCTTCTATCTGTTATTGCAACAACCAGCTCATCAATATCATGCTCCTTGCAATAATCGACAAGTGCCGTTTCCGGCTTAACAATCAGACTATCAGGGATCTGCTGGCTCTCTTCCGGCAACGAAACATAACCGACAATGTGAAAACCTCTTCGATCGGTTTTGCGCTTTAATCTTTTCTCTATAATGCTCGCCTTACTGCCTGCACCAAGAATCAAAATGCGTTTTTGCCAACTTTCGCGATGAACCAGCTTGATGAACAACAAACGGCTCACCACTACCAGCACTACAGTGACAGCCGCCGACCAGGCAAACGCACCACGCCCGAGAAACAACTCAGGAAAAATATAGAATAACAAGCCCATCAGAGCGAAGGCGCTGGCCAGTGCCGCAAGCAGGCGAAAAAACATACCTCGCAGACCATCGCGCATGTGTCGCTGGTACAAACCCATCGCGGTAAAGCATGAGAATACGACGAGTGCAAATACCAACGCCCTAGGCCAAATGACGGCGACATCTTCGATATTGCTAATCGTTCCAAAACGAAACAATAAGCCTAAGTAAACAGCCAAGGCAGCGCCAATGACTTCAGATAGACTGAGCCAGATGAGAGATTTGGGGATGTAGTGCTTGAAAATTCGAATCATTTGAGAGAAATGCCGCTACCGTTTCCTTTACTGGATGGGCCCGGGGAGTCTGCCAGCCCAAGCCGAAGAATTCCATAACCCAAATGGGTTAATAAGCTTTCAACGTACTATTTGTAAAGGCCAATTACAACTTATCTTGAAAAAAAAGGAAGTGAAGAAAATTACACAATTTGTCCATATCGCCGGACAGAGTCTAACTAAGGGAATTTGCGGTCATCTATAAGTGTTGATCCATATTATGTGCCTTGATACCCCAGGCGAATAGCGAGAATATCTTATCGTTGGTTTTGCGTAGACGCGACACCATGCGCGCCGTCAAGGCCTTGATAAATCTAAAACCCAGCTGCGGATACTGCTCGAGAAATTCCATTAAGCGATCTCCATCAATCACTACGAGATCGGCATCGCTGATCGCCATGACAGAGGTTGACCGAGGCTCGTCATCAAATAGCACCAACTCGCCGAAAATTTCACCCGCATTCAGGTCGCATACACCCGGATTGAGCTGTCGCTGTCCTTCTAACTCCACCCGTCCCACAACTCTCACTGCGCCTTTTTCAAGCCAATACAGCGATCGACTCTCAGTCCCCTGACGTATAATTTCCGTACCCGTCGGCACATGGTCACGACGCCAATTTACACCCTCAGGAAAATCAGGGTTAGATATTATTTCGGCGATCAATTCATCCAGGTTCATGTAATTAGCCTCAAAATGTAACGCTTTTGTACTATATCGTGTCGCTGCGACAAAAAATTGAGCCCAACTCAGTGACTTTCCGCATGTTTATCCCGCCCAAGTTTGTTAAAATTCCGCACAAATTCTGTCACTGAAGAGAATATAGGCTCTCATGAACGTAACAATATTTGGTAGTGGATATGTCGGTCTTGTCACAGGGGCCTGTCTCGCCGAAGTTGGTAATGATGTGATATGTATCGATGTTGACGAAGAAAAAATAGCGCGCCTGCAAAAAGGCGATATCCCTATCTTTGAGCCAGGTCTCGAAACCATGGTTATACGTAATGCCGAGGCGGGTAGATTACGTTTCACCGCCGATGTAAAAATGGCTGTTGACCACGGATTATTCCAGTTTATTGCAGTGGGCACTCCGCCAGATGAAGACGGCTCTGCCGATTTACAATATGTGGTCGCTGTCGCACGCAGTATCGCCGAAAACATGCAAGACTATCGCGTGGTCATCGACAAATCGACAGTCCCTGTCGGTACGGCGGACAAAGTCAAAGCGGAGATGTTGGCCGTCTTGCAAAAACGCGGTGCAGATCTGGAATTCGATGTGGTATCCAATCCCGAATTCCTCAAAGAGGGCGCAGCGATTGATGACTTCATGAAACCCGACCGAATCGTAGTGGGTACGGATAATCCCCGTACCGGTGAACTGTTGCGCGCGCTGTACGCACCTTTCAATCGCAATCACGAACGCGTCATCCTGATGGATATCCGTTCTGCGGAACTGACCAAATATGCAGCCAATGCCATGTTGGCGACCAAGATCAGCTTCATGAACGAATTGTCCAACCTGGCCGAGTTGCTCGGTGCCGATATAGAACACGTACGACTTGGCATCGGATCTGATCCACGTATCGGCTACCATTTTATCTATCCAGGCGCCGGCTATGGCGGATCATGTTTCCCCAAAGATGTTCAGGCGCTGGAAAGAACCGCTGCGGGCGTAGGCTATAATGCGGAACTACTGGTTTCCGTAGAGTCTGTGAACAAGCGTCAGAAAGATAAATTGTTCACCATGATTAGCAAACACTTCAAGGGTGAACTGGAAGGAAAGACTATCGCACTTTGGGGACTTTCTTTCAAACCGAACACTGACGATATGCGCGAAGCACCAAGCCGGTCCCTGATGGAAGCATTGTGGAAGGCAGGTGCTCGAGTGCAAGCCCATGACCCCGAGGCAATGGAAGAAACACAACGCATATATGGTGATAGAGTAGAGCTGAAACTTTGCGATACCATGTATGAATCATTAGAGGGTGCCGACGCGCTCGTGGTAATCACAGAGTGGAAACCTTTCAGAAGCCCGGATTTTCAGCGTATCAGAAAAGCGCTTAAGAACCCGGTGATTTTCGATGGCCGTAACATCTACGATCCTAAACAGCTCGAAAACATAGATATAACCTATTACGGCATAGGACGTGGCGCAAGTATTAAAAATAAATAAAAGCAGAATAGAACACAGACAAAGGACGAAATATGATGACATTAGACAGCACCAAACTGGCCATCGTCGGACTCGGCTACGTCGGCTTGCCGCTAGCGGTTGAGTTCGGCAAGAAAATGCAAACCGTGGGCTTCGATATCAACAAGGCCCGAGTTGCCGAACTAAAAAATGGCCGTGACAACACACTTGAAGTAGAACCTGAATTACTCAAACAGGCCACCAAGCTTCAGTATACAGACCAGGTCAGCGACATTGCCAACTGCAATGTCTTCGTTGTCACGGTACCAACACCAATTGATGAATTTAAAAGTCCCGACTTAACGCCGCTGGAAAAGGCGTCTGAGATGCTGGGAAAAATCATCAAAAAAGGCGATATCGTTATTTATGAATCGACGGTATACCCAGGCGCAACCGAAGAAGTGTGCATCCCTATCATCGAAGCCCAGTCAGGCCTGAAATACAATACCGACTTTTACGCAGGCTATAGCCCGGAACGCATCAATCCCGGTGACAAAGAGCACCGCGTTACCAATATTCTAAAAGTGACATCCGGCTCTACACCGGAAATTGCCGACTATGTCGACAAACTGTATCGCAGCATCATTACTGCTGGCACTCACAAGGCCAGCAGTATCCGCGTTGCGGAAGCTGCAAAAGTCATCGAAAACACTCAGCGTGATGTCAATATCGCACTCATTAATGAGCTGGCGCTCATATTTAACAAAATGGGTATCGATACCCTGGAAGTGCTGGAAGCCGCCGGCACCAAGTGGAACTTCCTGCCATTCCGTCCAGGCCTGGTCGGCGGACACTGCATCGGCGTCGACCCTTATTATCTGACACACAAGGCAACGGCTATCGGCTATCACCCTGAGGTCATATTGTCCGGTCGTCGCATCAACGATGGCATGGGGCAATATATTACCGATACCGTCGTAAAGATGATGATCCGCAAGCAATTGCCTGTGGCTGGCAGCAAAATACTGATTATGGGTCTGACCTTTAAAGAAAACTGCCCTGATCTGCGTAATACCCGTGTCGTTGACATTATCAAGGCGTTTGGGGAATACCATGCGCAAGTCGACGTCTATGATCCCTGGGTCAGTGCTGAAGAAGCACAGCACGAATACAACATCACGCCGATACAGAAACTCGAAACCGGTGCGTACGACGCTGTTGTACTTGCAGTCGCTCATCAACAGTTTCTTGCGATGGGTGCGGAAGCCATCCGCGCACTCGGTAAGAACAATGCGATACTGTTTGATGTTAAATCCATACTACCGAAAGACAAGGTAGACGCACGTTTATAAGGCTAAATAATGAAAGTTTTAATTACTGGTACCGCTGGATTCATCGGCAACGAGCTCGCGCGCAGATTACTCGATCGTGGTGACGAAGTGATTGGAGTGGATAATCTCAACGATTACTACGACGTCAATCTCAAAAAGGCGCGCCTGGCACGCATTGCTGATCACCCTGGTTTTACCGATTGCCGCGTCAGTATCGAAGATCGCGCCGCTATCGAGGAAGTGTTTAAAAAACACAAACCCAATCGGGTAGTAAACCTTGCAGCGCAAGCTGGAGTACGTTATTCCCTGGAGAATCCTCACGCCTACGTCGACTCCAATATCGTTGGATTCGTCAATTTACTCGAAGGCTGTCGACACAACGACGTCGAGCACCTGGTGTACGCATCCAGTAGTTCGGTATATGGCTCAAACACCAATATGCCTTTCTCTGTACACGACAATGTTGATCACCCCGTCAGTCTTTACGCCGCGAGCAAAAAAAGCAACGAACTCATGGCCCATACTTACAGTCATCTGTATCGATTGCCAACAACCGGCCTACGCTTTTTCACGGTATATGGCCCCTGGGGTCGTCCAGACATGTCGCTATTCCTGTTTACCAAGGCCATACTCGAAGGACGCCCCATAGATGTTTTCAATCACGGTAAACACCGCCGCGACTTTACCTATATTGATGACATCGTCGAAGGCGTTATTCGCACACTGGACAAGATCGCCACTCCCAATCCGGACTGGAATAGTGACAATCCCGACACGGCAACCAGTAATGCGCCCTACCGCGTCTACAATATTGGCAATAATCAGCCGGTGGAATTGATGTACTTCATCGAAACCCTTGAGAAATGTTTAGGAAAAGAAGCCAAGAAAAATTTCCTGCCACTGCAGGCAGGTGATGTTCCCGCAACCTATGCCAATGTGGAAGCACTCACCAAAGATGTAGGGTTTAAACCTGACATGTCTATCGAGGAAGGAATTTCACGCTTTGTAAAATGGTATAGAGAATTCTATAAGGTGTGAGCTTAGGCGCGAAGGCAGCGGAAAATCTGCCTTCGCGCGTACATTGTTCAACTTATTTGATTTTGCGTTCGAAGTAATAGGCTAAGGTAACCAATCCATCATAGGTCTGGTCCCAATCGGAACCGGCATCTTTTTCGTCCCAACGACGTACACGGCCTTGGCCACCATCAACCTGACCATCAACAGTTTCATCCACCCAGCGAGCGACGTCTACTGATACATTGTATGCCACGACAACATTCGCTGGCTTTCCATTTGGCACGCCATGTCCCACCTGGAAATGCCCATTTTGACGATGCTGGCTCAATTTAAAATTTGTTGTTTCCGCATCCACAATACCCATCTGGCGCAAGGCATCGAACGTCGCAGTTATAGATTCTTCGGCGCTGTTTCGACAACTCGCAGGCAATTGGCTATTGGCAATAATGCGTACACTTTCAGGGTTGCTGACACGATCCGGATGATAACTGATAACACCGTTACCATCGCAGTCACCGGGCCATACATGACGGATTTCCCTGTGCGCCCAGAGATGGCTTTCCAGTTGGGTTAAATCCTTATAAAAATTTTCTTTCTCCAGGTTCCCAACGTAGTCTACGCCTTGCACAGCCACGCCAAACGCAATGCCAGAACTCACCACCAGGCCAGCCAGATTTACTAACGTAAAACCACCTTGTTTCTGGACATTCCACTTATTACCCATTTTTAGTTTCACCTTACACCCTTTCAGATCGAATTGTTGTCGACACTGAACTCTTCATCGGATAACAGAATATTACAATTACCCTCTTTACAGTGGTTTTGTGAAAGATTTCACACCCTTACAGGCGTCAATATTGGAATTTGACGGGTTCGTCACACATTGAGGAGATCAGATAAAGTGTCTGAAATAGAATACAAAAAGAACCAGTAGGGAGTTTTCTGCCCGCCGAGGCTGGTAAAGTTAGCTTGGGAGTACAACCCCAAGTCGCTGGGCGACAGCCTCATAGGCCTCTACCACGCCGCCGAGTCCCTGACGAAAACGATCCTTGTCCATTTTCTCCCGTGTATTGGCATCCCATAGCCGACACCCATCTGGAGAAAATTCGTCACCTAGCATCAACTTGCCTTTGAATCGACCGAATTCCAGCTTGTAATCCACCAGCATCAGTCCAGCATCCGCGAACAGTTTTTTCAGCACGGTATTCACTTCAAAAGTCAGGCGTTTCATCTCTGCTACTTCGGCCTCAGTGGCCCAACCAAATGCAAAGATGTGATAGTCGTTAATCATTGGGTCATGGAGTGCATCATTCTTGAGGAAAAACTCAAAAACCGGTGGATCAAGATCTATACCCTCTTTCACACCCAGTCGACGAACCAGACTTCCAGCAGCAGTATTGCGTACCACGCACTCGACTGGAATCATTTCCAAACGTTTTACCAGCGACTCCTGGTCTGATAGCAATTGAATCTGGTGTGTTGGGATACCGGCCTTGGCAAGCTTATCCATGATGAACGCATTGAAGTGGTTGTTGACCATTCCTTTACGATCGAGCTGCGCGATTTTTTCACCATCAAATGCGGAAGTATCATTGCGGTATTCGAGTATTAGCGCATCGGGGTCATCACTTTCGTAGACGGATTTCGCTTTACCTTTATACAGCTCTTTACCTTTAGTGACTTTCATAGGATTTATCTCAGATTGTCTTTCAGGCGTATCAACATATTCTTGGCTTCCTCGGTCAGATCAGGACGGCCTTCACCATCTTCTAACCAGACCAGCGTCTTTTGCTCACTCAGCTCTTTGAAACGCACAGTGACATTTTCCCGTTTGTTAAATAACGCCCCGGCGATAGAGATATCGGCTTCTTCACTCAAGCGCACCACCAACTTGCCTGCGTCCTTGTTACGATCTGCCTGCAAATGCCCCATGCGATCTACTGCTGACGCGACTAACTGCCAGGCGCGACCAAAACCGGTATGAATCTCCAGCGCAGGTGGCTGGTTGTCCAGTTTGAGCACAGAATCCGGGCTCTCACGCTTGGCCTGATTGATCATCTGTTGCTTGAGGCGCGGCTCAACGCTGAAATAATCCAGCATCAAACCCATAACCTCAATTTCGAGCTCTTCGTCAGAAAACCGCGTGCCCCACACCTGATGCATCGAGCCCGCAGCAAAATTCAGTTGACTACCCCTATGCGCGACAAAAATCAGCGTTTTTTCTGGACCATCTGGTTCGATCCTTACACGATACCTGTCTCTGAAAAAATCACTGCCAGGTAATTTTATCCAGTCGGTTTCCATGATACCCAAACGGGTATTCTGCCAGTCCAGGGGGATACCGTTGTGTATAAAGAAATCGCGCACATGTTCCCACACAATATCGCTTTTGCTGCCTATTTCGATCCAGCGAAGCCGGCCGTCACGATGCAATTCAACCTTACCGCCATGCGACAAGGTCAGTTTTTCCTCCAGCAACTTACCAATTTGCGGAATCTTGAATCCTTCTTCATAACCAGGCTGAGTTAAATCAGGTGGAATTTCAAGTATGGGTATGCTGGGACTACGTTTATAAAATCCCGTATCCTGCGTCGCGCATGCCGTAAGAATGGTCGCAAGCGCGAACAAAGCCAATTTCGTCATCAGATGATTGCTCACGACCTAGAGCGCTCCTGCTTGCCGCATCGCTTCACGCACGGCCTCTCTGTGTTGCTCTGACAAGACTGTCATTGGTAGCCGAATTCCAGGTGGTATTCGACCCATTTCGCACAATGCCCACTTTACGGGTATAGGATTGGATTCCAGAAACAACTTCTTGTGCAGTCCCATCAACCCCTGATTGATTTCCCTGGCAGACGTGATATCGCCAGACAAGACTGCCTCACACATTTGATGCATGCGCGCCGGCGCGACATTCGCCGTAACGGAGATCACGCCATGACCGCCAGCGGCCATGACATCTAGGGACAAATCGTCGTCTCCACTGAGTACGAGAAATGACGGTCCACAAGCACTGATCAAAGCTTCAACACGCTCAAGACTGCCAGAGGCTTCTTTAATACCGATAATATTGGTAATTTTAGCCAGACGGGCTACCGTCTCGGGCTTCATATCGACGGCAGTACGCCCAGGAACATTGTAAAGAATCTGTGGAATATCAACAGCTTCGGCAATCGCCTTATAGTGTTCATAGAGCCCTTGCTGGGTTGGCTTATTGTAGTATGGAGTAACAAGCAGACAGGCGTCGGCGCCAGCTTCCTTGGCGCAACGGGTCAGATCAATAGCTTCTGTTGTGGAATTTGCGCCCGTACCAGCGATGACTGGAATTTTCCCGGCAGCGCGTTGTACAACACGACGGATAACCTCGCAGTGTTCTTCTTCGTCCAGGGTCGCTGATTCACCAGTAGTGCCAACAGCGACAATAGCATCAGTGCCCGACTCGACATGCCAGTCCACCAACGCGTCCAGAGCGGCAAAATCCAACTCCCCGTTTTCCGCCATTGGAGTAACCAGAGCGACGATACTGCCTCGAAACATGCCGATCTCCACGTAAAAATGAAATGCGAATGGTACTTAGCCCATGGGTTAATAGCAAGGGACAAGCCTTAAATTTGCAGGGCGTGATATCATGCCCTTGAACTTGTGAATATGACCCAACCAGTCGCCAATCGTTCAAGGAGTCAGGATGAGCACAGTCGAACTCAACAAAAAGGTACCGAACTTCGAACTTCCCGCCACCGGCGAACAAACCATAAAACTTAGTCAGCTCAAGGGTAAAAAAGTTGTCATCTATTTTTACCCCAAAGACAGCACTCCTGGTTGCACAACTGAAGGTCAAAACTTTCGCGACAACCACTCAAAATTCAAGCGTGCCGGTGCAGTAATACTTGGCGTTTCCCGAGACAGTATAAAGTCACACGAAAATTTTAAATCCAAACAGGAATTCCCGTTTGAATTATTATCCGACAAAGAAGAAACCCTGTGTCGGCTTTTTGATGTCATCAAGGAAAAAAACATGTACGGCAAAAAGGTGATGGGCATAGAACGCAGCACCTTTCTGATCGACGAGAAAGGCGTTTTACGGCATGAATGGCGCAAGGTGAAGGTACCTGGTCACGTTGATGAGGTATTGGCTGCAGTTAAGTCTTTATAGGAGTCACCAGAATGAATGAAGAAAACAAGTTATTCGTACTCGACACCAACGTATTGATGCATGATCCCAGCTGTCTGTTTCGTTTCCAGGAACACGATATCTTTCTTCCCATGGTTGTCCTCGAAGAGCTGGACAAAAATAAGCGTGGGCATTCGGAGGTCGCGCGCAATGCACGCCAGGCCAGCCGATTTCTCGAAGAGGTCATTGGCTTTTCTTCCCGCGAAGAGATCGAAAATGGCCTCAAACTACCCGAACCCAAGAACACAGATTACAAAAGCGGTCGACTGTTTCTGCAGACTCGCGAATTAACCTATGAGCTCCCTCAAGGTATCCCTGGCAATGTCCCGGACAACAACATATTGGGGATATCGATCGCGCTGCAGGACCAGCACAGTGAAAAACACATCATACTGGTCACCAAGGATATCAATCTTCGAATCAAGGCCGCTGCACTAGGGGTCCGAGCCGAAGACTACAGCACCGACCAGGTCATTGATGACATCAATATTCTGTATAGTGGCGCCTGCAAACTCGAAAAAGATTTCTGGGATACTCACGGCGACAATATCGAATCATGGAAGGAAAGTCACAGCAGTTTTTATCGCGTTTCTGGCAAAGACATCCAGCAGTGGTATCCGAACCAGTTTATTTATTCTGAGGATGAAGAATTCCAAGCCATTGTACGTGAAACGCAAGACACCACGGCCAAGCTTCAAACGCTTACCGACTTTGCCAGCACCACTCACAATGTCTGGGGAATCCATGCACGCAATCGTGAACAGAATTTTGCGCTGAACGTATTAATGGACCCGTCTATCGATTTTGTTTCATTGCTTGGGCAAGCGGGTACCGGTAAAACATTGCTGACCTTGGCAGCCGGTCTGGTACAGACCCTGGATATGAAACGTTACCAGGAAATCATCATGACCCGCGTAACCGTCCCGGTTGGTGAGGACATTGGTTTTTTACCTGGTACGGAAGAGGAAAAAATGACGCCGTGGATGGGCGCACTCATGGACAATCTCGAAGTCTTGACCTCGCCACCTGACGCCGGGGAATGGGAACGCGCCGCCACCAGCGATCTGCTTCAAAAACGCATCAAGATTCGTTCATTGAACTTTATGCGTGGACGAACGTTCCTGAACCGCTACGTGATTATCGACGAGGCGCAAAACCTGACGTCGAAACAAATGAAAACGCTGATTACTCGCGCCGGTCCCGGCACCAAAATCGTTTGTCTCGGCAATGTTGCGCAGATCGATACGCCATATCTTACCGAAACCACGTCAGGCTTAACCTATGTGGTCGATCGCTTCAAGAACTGGGAGCACAGTGCGCACATTACCCTGCAACGCGGCGAACGCTCGCGCCTCGCAGATTACGCATCAGCGGTACTGTAGGTAGGCATTATTCAAACGAACACTTAGGTCGCTGCGGACTCTTTGTTCTCGTCCTGATTCTTGGGCCAGGCATTGAGTACCGCTTTGACCAGTGTGGCCAAAGGTATCGCAAAGAAAATACCCCAAAAACCCCAGACGCCGCCAAAGAAAATTATCGCGACGATAATCGCAACCGGGTGTAGATTCACCGCTTCAGAAAATAAGAGCGGTACTAACACATTTCCGTCCAGTGCCTGGACTATGCCGTAGGCAATAATCAGATAGAAAAACTCTGGCGTCCAGCCCCATTGAAAAAACGCCACTAAGGCAACCGGAATCGTTACCACCGTTGCGCCCACAAACGGCACCAACACAGACAAGCCGACAAGCAAGCCGAGCAGCACCGAGTAGTTCATACCCATCAACGCAAAAACCAGATAGGTAACAAAACCAACGATGATAATTTCGACTATTTTTCCTCGAATATAGTTACCGATTTGTTCGTCCATTTCCCGCCACACCTGGGTAACCAGACCACGATCCCGTGGCAAATAGCGAGTCGACCACAATACGATTTGATACTTATCTTTGAGAAAAAAGAACACCAGCAACACGATCAGAATCAAATACACCATCCACGTAATCACGCCACGCAAGGATGCCAGGGAATACGACAGAACTGCCTGGCTTACCTTCGCAACTTCGGCGGCGATACTTTTCATGATGTCGCGAACCTGTTCCTCAGATATCAAATGCGGAAACTGCTCGGGCAACTGTAACAGCGCCTTTTGCGTGCTCGATATCATCTTAGGCAACTCTTCGATAAATTGTACGATCTGCTCAACTAACAGCGGTACCAATCCAACAATGCCTACGACTAAACAGACGAGAAACAGCGCGAATACGATGGGCATGGCAAACTTACGTTTAATTTTGCGCCGTGTAAGCTGCCAAACGAGGGCCTCCAATAGATAGGCAATCACGATAGCGATCAACAAGGGTAATAGAATTTCTCCCATATAGATCACAATCGCGAACATGGAGACGAGTATCAGCGCAAGTATGACGGCCTGCGGGTTCGAAAAATGCCGGTAGTACCAGGTCTTGAGCATATCAATCATGACTGGCCTTCCTTTAATCGCTGATAGTGCTTCTTAAATACAAGTTCGAGTTCCTCAATGACTTCTGTCCTACCGCGTCCCTGCATCACATGCTGGGTGACTAACACCGATGTTTCATTCAACATTTTCGATTTATCCAGCATAGGATAGGACTGTGACAAACGCTTAAGCGCCCCTACCACCGTCTCGCCTTCTTTCGCTGAAATTACATTCGGCTCCGATACTGGCAAAGATGTTGCCGCGTGCCTGCCTTGCAGGAACAACCCAAAGTCGAGCAAGGAATTACGGCCCTGCCCATCCAGCTGACGAAAGATTTCGAGCAATTGTTTTTCGGTTTTATTCACTAGGATTCAACATTGATTCGAAATACGGGAGGTTTCTTACGTTCTGTCATCAAGTCCAGCGCTTTCACCAGAGCGACGATTACCGCATCGGTTGTTCTTTGAGATGTCTCCCATTCGTCGCGCGCCTGCTGCAAGATGTCGCCGATGTGATCCGGTGTCGATCGACCCGCTTCCATGATCATATCTTCAATCATCCCCGGTTTTAACTCAGGACGGAAAAGCAAACCATATACCAACTCGTTTGGCCTTATCGCGATCCAGTGTCCATAGTCATCCACTAACAGCGGCTCTAATCCTTCAGGTAATGATGCGTCGCCATTAAACATCACTAAGACCTTTTTTCCGTCTACGGATTGCGCGAGTAAATCCTGTTTGCCCGCTGAGGTGATATGCGCTGTAGTCCAATACGCGTTGTGCAATGGCTCTGAAACAGGTGTTGCGCCATAAAATTCGGCCACCAACAAACCACCCATACCGATGCCCACCACAGGTCGTTTGGATTTTTCGAAAATGCCGATGAGATTCTTCTCAGATTCAAGCCAAGGCATGTTTTCCCTGTCCTGGCTAGGTATATGGCCACCCAATAGAAACATTGCATCAAACTGCAGCGCTGATCCCGGCAAATCCTGACCGACAAACGGACGAAAATAGTTGAAACCGATATCGCGTTTTTCTAATTGCGATTCGATCAAACCTAAAAACTCACTATAGTTATGCTGGATAATGGCGTAGTTTTTCATATGTGCATATGTGATTAGCGACGGAAACAGCACTTGCAGGATTTAGTCCCACACACTGCTTCAGCCAGCTAAAACGGGTACACCTATTCGAGCCCAGGATGGTCCTTGCAATACTGACGTGCAAACTCGAGCAACTCGTCCATGGCGCGTTGACGGAATTTCTGTTTCTGGTGAACAAAAGAAAATGGTCTCTCTATCGGCGGATCCAGTTTGATCGCAACCAGAGTACCCAAGGAGAGCTCCTTACTCAATGTGGCGCGTGACAATACGGTCATACCGATATTTGCCTCAACCGCGCCTTTAATGGCTTCAGGACTACCGAGTTCCATAATCACATCAAGCTCATTAGGATTGATACCTATCCCATGGAGATATTCCAAAATCACCTCGCGCGTGCCTGAACCTTCTTCACGACATATATAGGGATGTTCAAGCAATTGCGCCGGCGTAATTCTCGACTCACCTGCAAGTGGG
This sequence comes from Gammaproteobacteria bacterium, assembly GCA_029881255.1. Classification (NCBI taxonomy): domain Bacteria; kingdom Pseudomonadati; phylum Pseudomonadota; class Gammaproteobacteria; species Gammaproteobacteria bacterium. The sequence continues at coordinate 273,292 of JAOUMY010000003.1, forward strand.
TGCTTAGGCGGAACGATCACCACAAGCTGGTCTTTCTTACACAACTCAACCGCGAGATTCTTGTTCTGTACTGGCGCCTCAACCACACCCAGATCGATGACATTATTCTCAACCATCGACACAATACCCTCGGTGTTGGAGACTTTGAGTCGCACGTTTACATCAGGATATTTGTGTTTAAAATCACCCAGCAGAGAAGGCAGCATGTATTCCGCGATGGTGGTACTGGCGCCGATAATCAGGACGCCGCTGACCTCGCCGGTCAATTCTCTAACCGCATTTTCCATTGCCGCATATTGTTCGAAAATCTTGCCCGCATGCTCATACACCCGCTTTCCGGCTTCGGTGAGACTTATGCGGTTATGGGTACGATCAAACAGGCGGGTATTAAAATATTCTTCGAGCTGGCGTACCTGAAAGGTGACCGCCGGTTGGGTCATATGTAGGGTTTCCGCAGCCTTGGTAAAACTCAGCAGCTTGGCTACGGTGTGGAATACTTGTAATCTTCGATCAGCCATCTCACCTTCAATATAAATTCGCTTTTAGGGATGGATAATATCAGCTAATACTCTAGAATTGAAATACTTTCACTCAATTCTGTTGGGATAACATGAGCAGCGCCTGGGAAGAAATCGATCTCCACGGTAAAGGGGTACAGAGCGTTAACAAGCGCTTCATACGCGCGCGCAAACGCCCTCTTTTCGCCTATCTTCTCTGGTTCTTATTTCCACTCGGCGCGCACCGAATTTATCTTCAAAGCGCGCTATTCGCAGCAATATACAGCTCTCTCAGTGCTATCAGTCTTATTCTATACCTCACCGAGACTACTTTCGCCTGGCTGCCACTGTTGAGCATGGGCGTGCTGGCTGTTGTCGATCTTGTTTGGATAGACCGACGCATAATTCAGATTAACAAAGAACTGCGTAGCGCTATCTACTTACAACAAGACAAGGACACCATGCCTGACGCAAATTTTCGAGGAAAATACAGCCCCGATCACGATGATTATCTACGTGACTATACGGATATTAAAAATTCGGAAATCCCTGCGGACAAGCGCGTAGGACAGGATAAACGCGGCAAATCTTATACACCCTCCTTTGCCGAGCAAGAGGCACTATTACGTGAATTGGCGCGCCAAAAACAGGCGAGGACAGAAAAATAGCGTTTCCTATTCCTCTGTGCGTTGATACATCTGCAAATAGGTCTTACGCTCAAGTGGCACTGTTGCCGCTACCTTTAACATATCGTCAAGGTGACGCTCCTGACTCATACCGACTAAAGCCGTACCGATACCTGGCGTTGAACGATTGAACTGCATCGCTCGTTGCGCGGGATTTTCCAGGTCGGAGGTCATCTTAGTCACGATGTCCAGACTCTGCTGCGCGAGTTTGCCCTTCATCAGACTGTGACTCGACATTACATACAGATTGAGCTGATAGGCCGCCTGTACGGTCGATGCAATATTATCCTGACCAGTGGCCTGACTAAAACGCGTAAAGCCTTCCGTCATCACCTGATTAAATGGCATTTGTATAAGCTGAAAATGGTGTTGCCCGTTTCCACCGAGTACTTGTTTTGCGGCTTTTTCCGCCAGACCCAGGAGTGAGGTCAACGACTGAAACATCACATCGTCAGTGGCTACACGAAATCCATTAAAAGTTGAAATTCCGTAACCACGCAAAACACCTTCCGCTACAGCCTTTTCCAATTCGACAAAAACCGGTAAAAGTTTTCGATTTAAATTTTCTTTTCCAATTTCGGCGATATGTATTTCCGGCTGATCTATCAAAAACGCATCCAGCGTATTTACGCCTATCTGTGTGCGTGATTGATCCAGCTGATGACGAATATGGGCCGGTGTCAGTAAGTGGCAACTCGCCGCAAGATCTTCCAAACTTCCTAGCCCTTGTGCAACAATCTCTGATTCAAACCAATTGTTAAAATCAGCAGGCGGTCCATCGGGAAAACACAGAAAGCCTCCCTTTGAAACAATATATACCGCCTCTCGCGCGACGCCTTGATCGAACGCTTTCTGCAAGCCTAAACCGACAGCCTTTAACGATCGTCCATAGCGATAGTGTGTAGCGGTATCAATCACATTGATTCCGCCACCCACGGCTCTCGCCACGATATCGGCAATCGCGCGATCTACCTGCCCATCCGCAAGACCAGGAAAAGTACCGATGCCGAGACTACTGAGTCGCATGCGTGTTTTGAGAAATTCACTAAAATGTCCTACGGCAGTAAACCCTGCACACAACTCCGCATAGTGTTTCGTGCCCTGTGCTGTGGCAAAACCTTCAATCAACAATGTCCCGCCTCGCTATCGAAATAGTGGATGGTGTTCCCCTATCCGCTGTATTAACTCCCGAATCTCAGATCGAATTTCGCCTTCCTGCGCAGCATCAAATCGCCGCTGGAAAAATGTCGAAAAATAGTCTTCATCCTCATCCAGATCCCATTCGACCGCGCGCAGTAAATCTCCTGCTTGCGAGGGTAGCTCATCACTCAACTCTCGTCCGCTCAGCACCGCCCACACACCTGCCCAGCAACGCGCCAAAGCAAGAGGATGATAACCTCCACCGCCAAGCACTGCTAAGCGCGGCCCGCCGGACTCGGCTAGCGGCGCCGTTTTCAAAACCTGCTCAAGCACCTCGAGAAATAACTGTGTCGATATGGAAAATTTTCCTAATGGGTCTGGCATCAGAATATCTGTTCCGGCCTGCAACACTATCGCCTGCGGTTTAAAACTTTGTAACATTGGCTGCCAAAGCTGAGTAAACACATAGCGGTATTCACTATCATTGGTCTTTTCGGGAAGAGGAACATTGAGCGCCAAGCCGTTCTCTCCCCATTGATCCCAATGACCACCGCTAAACGGATAGGCCTTACCCGTATCCATATGAATCGAAAACGTCAGCACTGAATCATCATTCCAAAACGCATATTCGACACCATCACCATGATGTGCGTCGATATCGAGGTACAACACACGCAAGCCCTCCCCGCGCAGCCTTAAAATCGCCAACGCTGGGTCATTAAAAAAACAGAAGCCGCAGGCTTTGTCAGGCAAGGCGTGATGCATACCTCCAGCAGGACTGAAAGCCGGTATTCCTCGAAGCGCATATTCTGCCGCCTGAATGCTACCACCAGTGGCCGTAGCCGGCGTGGTATAAAATCCCGGAAACCAGGGATTCTCCGCAGTCCCGATATTAAACCGTTGGCGGTATTCTCGACTCACCCTCCCCTGCTCTTCACTTAGTCGCATTGCCTGAAGATAAGGCGCCGTGTGGAACATCAATAACTCATCTTCGCTAGCCATACGCGATGGTACAAACTCATCTGAGCCAATCGCGTTAAGCGCCTTAATCAAGTCATAGGTCAAGGAGACTCGTGGAATACCCAGAGGGTGATTTGCCCCATAACTATGCTTACGGTAGCGCTCTGCGGCGATAAACACGGCACGCCGGCTTGCCACCGACATTGCTCCTTTAGATCCATGACTGAGGTTTTTTTGCGGTTTCTTTTCCAAAAGAAATGCCATTACTTTCTCCCGGTTTCCCCTACCCAACTGAAAACAATCTCATTCTAATCGACTTGGCGAATTCAAGATAATCCATGTCATCAGCCTTAATAGCAACAATTAAGAAACGTAAATTCAAATCGCCTATCGAGATTCCCCTCTTTATTTTTCTGCTACTATTCCGAAACAGATACAAACCACTTCCAGGAGATCATCATGTCTAAGCTGGTACGCAGTATTCGACTCAACAACCTTGAATACAACGTCAATAGAGATCCTCAGATCTATCGCCGATTGATCAATCAGGAATTTCGGCTCACGGTGATGTTAGACGGGAGTGGTGAGGCGCAAGTGAGTTTTTTTGTGGACGGCAAGAACGAACAGCAAAAATTTCAGCTTCCGGGAAAATTTGACTATCGTTTCAGCTTTGGCAGCGAGGGAAGCCGGACGGGAATCGTTCAGATCCAAAAAGATAACGAAAAACTGGAATACACATTGAGACTCGATACCTTGGAAGAGCATTGGCGGGTTTAGCGGATTCCTATTCGCTCATGGTCGTGTAACGCTGCACGACCTCCAATAGTCTTATGACGTCCACAGGCTTAGTCAGGTAGTCATCGAATCCCGCTTCGCGCCCCTTTTCCATATCCGTCGGCATCACGTTCGCGCTCAAGGCCACGCATGGGATATGACGCAATTCAGGCGACTCTTTAATCGCTTTTACAATTTCCAAACCGCTCATACCCGGAAGGTTGATATCCACAATCAACAGGCTGGGTTTATAGGTTTGAGCGAGATTAATTCCCAAAACACCGTTTGGCGCGGAATGAAATTCCACATTATCGAGTTTAGCCAGAATCTGCTCGACCAGTTTCAGGTTGGCAAGATTGTCCTCAATATAGATAACACTCTTTTTTTTGATGGATTCCGTCATTCTGTCAAATCCTGAGCCCTTACAAACAACCAAATATTATTCCCAGCACGCACCGTGCCGATGACTTTGAGCACATTAACATTCATTTCTTCAAGCGCAAAGTGTAACGGTAGAACCACAAGAAGAAAATAAAAAAGGCCGACACAGAGTGTCGGCCTTCACGTTACAAACCAAATATTGACTATGGAACTAGTACTGCTGGATTAGCACAGTCAACTTGTACTGGACCATCTGTACCGTCCATGTCATAGCAGTTAGGCGCTGCCAGTGACACTTCGTGAGTTATGTCTGTGCCATCAGCTGCCGCACCAATTTCAACTGCGGTGATATTTAGCGGACCAGCAGCCTTGATTTCGAAGATCTCATGGTGCTTATTCCAAGTACTACCATCAGTTTCTGTTATCAACTCATCATAGCTATTATCCATGCTAACCGCTGTACCAGCCGCCGCAGTCACGTGGAATGAACCTGCGTTATCCCATGGACCATTGTGATCGGTACCAGAGTTCGCAAAATCTACCTTCACATCCAGAGCAACATCGGTAGTAATGGTTTTGGTACCGATTTGGGCAAGACCCGTGATATCAGCTGCACTAATTTTGATGGAATCGCTACTGTTGGAAACATTAGTAGGATCAGCAACAAAAGTCTGTTTCCAGGTACTGTCTACCGCTATGCCCGTAGGACCAACACTCAGACCTGTCACCTTGATAGATTCGCTACCTAGGGTACTATTGATAACGACTTCGCCCGTCAACTTAGCCAAAACCAGCTTGAATGTGGACTCAATTTCAGTTTCATGCCACACGCTTGTATCGTCATAGTGGCCATCCATATAGTGGTCAGTACCCATGAAATTGACAGCCGCTACACCCAATGTTGTTTTGATGGTGCTGTTATTGGTATCGAGCAATACTTTAACCAAAGGCGCTTTTGCGATATGAACATCAGTTCCAGTCGTCGCGTCTGTCACAATTACGTCTTCGATAACACCGAATCCTGCGCCATAAGTACCATCCGCATTGTCTTTAAGACCAAGACGAACCACACCGTGCATATTGGCAGGCAGTCTCATGCTTTGCTCTACGGTGAGACCTGCGGTCGTCTCAACATCGGTGACCATACTCTTGAAACCAGAAAGCTCACCCTGGAGATACCATTCGTCCGGACTATATCCGAATCCGATGGGCTTTAGGTCTTTATATGTAAGCACGAACACACCCGCGTTATCAGCTGCCAGGGTGTGTACTAAACGTGCGTTAGTTGCCAAGGCCTCACAAGGTTTGTCTGGAACAGTATCGTACATATCTGTAGTCGGATTGTATTCATCACGAACGCAGATTACGCTGATGGAAGCTGTTTTCACTTTCCAAGTGATGACATTGCCTACATGGCTCTCTTTCTCCAGATGAGAAACGATTTCGTCAAAAAACATCCCTATTGGGTCATCACCAGTTACGCGACCACTAAGTTTGCCCATCATTGAAGAAGCGCCCTTAAGCATTTTTGCCATTGTTTGGTCGCCGCTTTGGTTCGAGCCATCATCCAGAGCCGTTAGTACAGTATCTGTACCACCGATCAGATGACCAACTGCTGGAGCCAATTTGTTCACCAGGTTGTAGCGCACGTTAGTCATAGCTGTAGTGGAATCAACTTCAACAACAGTTGTCGCTTCAGTGAACTTGCTGCCGTCTACGGCGACGATGTCGCTACCAGAGGAAACGTCATTCCCAGCCAGCAGCTCATCAAGTACTCCGGTTTCGTGTAAACAGGCTGTTGTTGATAAGGCCAACACGCCTGCCATCAAAAATTTGGATTTCATCATTTTCTCTCCTGAAATTATCTATTACTCTCGGCTTTTTCCTATCGTCTTATCAGGGGAGGAACTTGACTCACTAATACCAAGGGGTCTCAAAAAATGGGAATTCGGGCACAAAAAAAAACGGAAGGCTAAGCCTTCCGTTCTAACTATTTACAATTGTTACAAATTACGCAGCATTTGCGTCATTTAATCCACACACCAGATTTCCCGGTACCGCGACATCAATGCGCTTAGGCTTGGGCAGGTTCATGGTGTCCATGATGTGCATAAAATCGGCTTTTGGCTTGTGATTACCCAATCTAGGGTTTAGTGCCTTTTCTTCGCCTATTGTGGACTGAGTAAAACCTTCATAGTCGTGGCCCGGGTAAACCGCGGTCTCATCCGGCAGGTTAAATAACTTTGCGTGTATAGACTCATACAAAGTCGAGGAATTACCTTGTTGAAAATCTGTACGGCCGCAAGCACGGATCAAAAGCGCGTCTCCAGAAAAGACGGCACCATCTATTAAGTAACTGATATCACCATTGGTGTGGCCAGGGGTGTGCATTGCGACAACTTTCTGATCACCCAAAGAAAACACCTGATCATCGACTATTTGTATATCCGCGCACTTCGCGCCACCTTCGGCATGCACTCCAACTTTACATCCCAGCTGCTTGCGCAACTCACCCGCGCCGGTCACGTGATCGGCGTGCACATGCGTTTCAAGCGCGTACTTCAAGGTAAGACCCAGGTCTTTGATATACTTCGCGTCGCGCCCCACGCGTTCTTTCACAGAGTCGATAATCGCGGCTTCCTTTGTGGTCTCATCCCATATCAGATAGGTGTAAGTCCAGGTATCTTGATCAAACAGTTGACGGATCTTCATACAGCCTCCTTAGTTAGAATATTATCTATTACTAATATAAAAGGGCAAAAAATTTTACCCTTGCATGTAGTTTTGTAACGAACCTACGTTGTGAACACTGCTAAAGCCCATGCTGTTGAGTATCATCTGCGCCTGGGCGCTACGACCACCACTCAAACAATACACAACCACTGGCTTAGTGATATCAAGTTTGTTTGCCAGGTGGGGAATCATATTCACTGGAATATTTACCGCGCCTGGGACCGCGCCCATGCCATATTCCTGAGGATTGCGTACATCTACGATCTGCGCACCGTGCTCCTGAACCAGGCGACGAGCTTCTGAACCTGAAATAATCCGCATCATTTTCTGCCTCCAATTCGCTAAAAGTAAAAACAAAAATATTGTGGTCTATGCTTTGAGCTTATCGCACAACCCGATCAGGAGATGGCGTTCATTTTCATCAAGACGACCTAACAACTGTTGCTGAACTTCCAGTCTCACTGGCTTCACCTTGTCTAACAATTGTCGGCCTGTGTCCGTCAGAATATAGGCCTGCTCCCGAGTACCCGCGATACTTTCACGTCCTATCCATCCGTTTTTTTCCATGACCTGTAGCTTACGACTCAGTACGCTACGTTCACTCTCTGTCTCATCAGCAATGTCCCGAATGGTACATTTGCCTTGCTGTGCTATCAGATTCAGTACCGGTAACTGAGTTGCCCGAATACCGAATGGCCGATAGGCATCGTCATACGTCTTTAACACCACATGGCTGGCTCGAAGCATTTGAAGATTCATACACTTCAGTTGTTCAGAATCAGGCGTCAAAGTGGACATGAGCTAGCTCTCGCGCTTCGTGTATATGCATTAATGTATATGCACTTTACTCGGAAGTCAACCTCGGAAAAACAGGTGAATCTTATTGCTACACAATTGTGTTATAAATCTTATAGTCACTCGCAATTACCCGCAGCCTGGCAATATGCTTTCCTCAAAGACGGATCTGTGCGATTCCACGGCGCCTTTGCCAACAATGATGCGACAGCGCAATTCCCAGTCAAACCAGCCATCAGCAAGCCACCGCCAAATACGATAGTGGCAACAGAAAACCATTGATTCACAAATGCACCAAGGGCCGCAAAAACTACAAGCAGGCAACCTACAATGATTTGCATTTGGCGCATGAGTGGCAACGGCGCCTTGGCAGCGGCCTGCACTTCCATGCCTTGCTCCTTCCAAGCCACGATGCCCCCGGGGAAGACCGAATAGGAATGTGCATCGTTATATCCAAGCCCTTGCGCCTGCGCCAATGCCTGAGCAGCTCTGGCACCGCTACGGCACATAAGCACAATTTCTTTATCTTTCAATTGATTAAGTATGCCAGGTGCGACGGTTGTGAAAACCGAAAGCGGCACATTAATCGAATGTTTTACATGCTCCTGCTCATATTCGTCGCGCTCACGCACGTCGAGTATTACCCTCGTCATAGTTGGCCTCATATTTAGAATATAACTAATTAATGAAACGCTAATATATACATCAGGGTAATGAATTTCAAGTACGTGGTTCACATGAAGGCTTTGTTTCAACCCCTGTAAGCCCACTAGACAAAAATAAGCGCCAGACTTATCTACATTGATATTTTCCGGTCATCGATTGAACGAGTCCGCTTGCCGAACTATTGCTGCGCGGCGTTCCTCACGCCAGACCTTGACAAACCAGACAACAATTACTGATAACAGCCCAATCAGTAATACGGTTAGTCCACTCATAAAACCTCCATGATGTTTTTTGATTCTTTATATCCTTGTTTCAGTAACGAAACAGCAGCGCCTCCATTTGAGAAAAATCTGGCGACGTGGTCAATAACCCATTTCGGCTATGCCGTTTATAACTTTTTATTTCACTGTGATGTTTCTCACAGCCGTACGCCGGACTTTTGCCGTTAAATGAATAGTCAGGACAAACAAAACAGTCACAGCAGCGAGAGTAGCCATCATGAAAACACAGCTTTATCTTGTAGAGGAAAATAACTATTTTGAGGACGATAATGACTATCACTTATCATCACAGGCAACCCCCTCAGAACACATCGATATATGGCATACCTTTTTTCCTATTGATGACGACGACTGGGATGACATCTTCAGTGATGGCGTTATCACGCCATAGAGCAATCATTTGAATAGAATTTCAATATAAAAAAGGCGTGATGCTTCCCTCGCAAACATGCTAGATTGTGATGTTTTATAGACATCATATTCAAGAGGGAACGCATATGGTTCACTCTCGCTTGCCTGTAGGCTTACTACTACTCGTAGCGTCGGGAGCTGTTCGGGCACAGATCACAACGACCGATGTAAGTACACACCTTCCTGCATCATCAATAATTCTGCCGACTCTCGTCGGTGTTATAGTCGTACTCTCCTACTACATCTGGCGTCTCAGAAAAAAGGATCACAAAACCGAAGACTCGACGCTATTCCAACAACTGGCGGAAAATATACGGGAGACCTTCTGGGTTTTGTCTCCAGACTTTACGCAAATTCTTTATATTAGCCCCGCATACGAACGTATTTGGGGTAAAACGCGCGAGAGCCTTATTGCTCGCCCACAATCCTGGCTTGAAAGCATACATCCTGATGATAAAGCGTCGGTGTCAAAAGCACTCAACGACTCCCAAAGCGGCATCGCTGAAGTATTGGAAATTCCCGAATTTCGTATTCTACGACCTGATGGCGGCGTACGATGGATAATGATGCGCTGCTACCCCGTTCGCGATAAGCAGGGCAATCTTCAACGAATAACCGGACTCACTGAAGATATTACGCAAAGAAAACTGATTGCAGAATCCTTACAATCTACCAACCGTGTTCTGGAGACTATGGGAGGCAGCACTCGCGCTATCGTGCGCGCTGAGTCGGAACAAGAATTATTACAACAAGTTTGCAAGAATCTCGTCGATGCCGGCGGTTATCAATTAGCATGGGTTGGTTTTAAACGTGAAGACGTCGATCGTTCAGTTTCCATCAATGCCTATGCCGGAGACTCTCAACAATATCTAAACAAGATACAGGTCGGCTGGGGCGACAATGAACAAGGCCAGGGCCCAACTGGCAATGCCATTCGCTCTGGAAAGACACAGATTAATCAAGCGTCGACAAAAAATGTTTTGTTCGCCCCATGGCGAGCCAAAGCCTTGCAATTCCAACTCTCGTCGTCGGCATCTCTGCCATTGCGTATTGATGGCGTAGTGATCGGCGCGCTGAATTTATATTCGTCAAAACTAAACGCTTTTTCAGAAAAAGAAATCTTGATGCTCGAGAACCTAGCTGATGACTTATCTTTTGGCATCACTTCCTTACGATACCGTTCGGCTCTAAACGAAACAAAGCGTCAATTAACGGCAACCTTGGAACATATTACTAATCTGACAGAGACCATTCCCGACATACTTTATCAAATTGACAAAGATGGAAAATTGATTTCATGGAACCGCAAATTGCAGGAGATAACCGGCTATGGCCCCGTAGAACTGGCGCAGAAAAATCTCATCGACATTTTGGAAAACGACGAAGAAAACTGGGCGGAACAACGACTGCACGCGGTTTTCACATCTGGTGAAAGCGACGATCGTTTCAACATTGTCAATACTGACAATGAAAAACTGCCGTTTCATTTTAGAAGTCGAATTTTTCATGATGCAGACGGCAACGTCGTTGGCGCAACGGGTATTGCAAGATATCTGGGAGACGAGCTTCGCGCCAAGCGCGAATATGAACAAGTACAACACCAATTACAACAAGCCCAAAAAATGGAAGCCGTTGGTCAGCTTACCGGGGGTATTGCACACGACTTCAATAATATTCTTACAATCATAATAGGGTACATCGGCCTAATGCAGGATGAAGGCAACAATATAAAACCACCCATGAGAAGCTATCTCGATGAAATATATCATGCCGCTTATCGCGCCAGAGATCTAGTCAGCCAATTACTTACGTTTTCACGCACAGATACTCTGGAACGCGAGCTCCTGTCTATTGATCCTATATTAAAAGAACTCACAAGAATGATAAGAGCAACCATACCCAGTAGCATCGATATACGGGTTCGTACTCACGACGAAGGAAAGTTGCTGAACGGAAATCCCGTTCAACTTCATCAATGTATAACAAATCTTGTCATCAATGCACGCGACGCTATCGAAGAACAGGGAACGATCAATATTGAAACTCATATTGCTAATAACGTGCAGGGAGTTTGCAACTCTTGTCATGAGTCGTTTGAAGGCAATTACATATCTCTTACAGTAGCTGATACAGGCGGTGGTATTCCACGCAGTTTGAGCGAGCGGATATTTGACCCTTTTTTCACCACCAAACCTCTTGGCAAGGGAACAGGAATGGGGCTCCCCATGGTGCATGGCATTGTTCATAAACATAATGGCCACATCAGGCTTACTAGCGACGGCGAAGGTACCCAATTCGAGATTTTACTGCCCTACGAAGAAAATCATTCCACGAAGAAAATTCGTCTCGTTCATTCAAAAGACGAAAAGGTGACGTCATCTGGAAAAAACCGACATATTCTACTGGTCGACGATGAGTTATCGATTACCCATTTCATGCAGGAGTTGCTTAATTTAAAGGGTTACCAAGTGACTACATTCAACTCAAGTCTCGAGGCCTTGAGTTATTATGAAAGCCACACTCGCGATTTCGATGTCGTTATCACTGACCAGACCATGCCTCGCTTAACGGGCAAACAACTTATACAAAGACTACTCGCCATCAATCCAGGTCAAAAAATAATTTTATGCTCAGGCTATAGCGAGGAAATTGATGAATCCAAAGCACTAGAAGTAGGTGCATATTGTTATTTGAACAAACCGATTGAAAACGAACAGCTTATCAAAAAACTGGAAGAATTATTCGCGAAGTCTGAAGCGAGTGTGCTGGCCTGACCAAGAGGTCAGACCAGCAGCGATATAATAGAAAATTTAGAAGTTATAGAAGAAGCTCACGCCAGGTCTGGGCTCCACGAAGACTAAGCCTTTCTCATTCAACTGCAGATCACGAAAACTTGCGATGTAGGTCAAGTCCAAAGACAAGGCAAATCCTCTTTGCGCTGGATTGCCGATATCCATTCCGATTCCGGCTCCAATATGAAAATAGTCGCTCTTTTCCTGCAAATAAGTTAAAGGATCTTCATATTCTGCGCCAATCTCAACTTCCGCGCCCATTAAAACCTTTAACGCAACTGGAAAAAACTGCTCAGAAAAATTGGTATAGTGTATATACCTGCCAACCATTAACGCCAAGTCGCCGTATTTATCACCCTGGTCTTTGTTGTAATAGGCGATCATACCGGCCTGAAAATAGTTATCGCCCATGTAGCGACGATACATCATACCTTTCCCGGTAATCCATCCAACACTCACGCCCAGCGCATCAGATGCCCGATTTTCCGGTGTAGGGGCTGAACTTCCCGAAGCGCTTACCAAACCAGGTAACAATGCGATACAGATCGCCAATACAAGATGTTTTTTCATCAATAGATCCTCTGTTTTTTATTTTCCCGCATAGCAATTTGCTGCGCGATGTTATGCCAAATTTGCTATATGCAAGAATATACCTCTAGCTTATATCAATGGGCTGACATTCAACAACCAAGTTTTCTTTGATTGTTTTAAATAGTAAGATGAAGGCGCTATATGGGCGAATAGACAAAAAGCGCAGTTCTTTGACATGCGCAAACACAATTTGTAACTTACGGCAGTATCGCTGCAAAGACGACTGCCCTGAGATCCAAAGACAAGAATACCCTATGTATACACGTCTCCTATTACTAAGCATCCTGAGCCTGCTGCTGATTTTTGGAAGCGCCTGTTCAAGCACACGCGTACTTACCACGGAAGAAAACATCTCTATCAAGATAAAAAGTTTGTTGTATAAACGTTCAGGAACATACTTTCGGGCGCAGCACATCGACGTCACACCCCAAAAAGTCATCGCGGTCACGAATACCGGGGAGCAAGTGGAACTGGACCGGGACGACGTGCTGGCAATTGAAAACACAGATCGAAAAAAAGGCATGTTGAGAGGCGCTGGCTACGCCGCGCTAGGCGCTGCTGGGCTGACGGCCACCTTAACGAGCTCCGCATTCGCATCTGTGTTTCCTCCAGCGGCCATTAGTTTAGGTTTGGTCGGAGGTGGTATAGGATTTCTTGGTGGTTATCACGAAACCATTTTTTTACAGAGCAGCAAACCGACCTCATCCGAAAACAGCCGCGAAGATCAAATACCCTGGGAACGTAGTAAGTTTTATGTCGGCGTGGAAACGGGCCCCATCTGGGCAAAATCTCCTGCCTCCGGCCTCTCTACCAGCATAACCCGGCTCGCGTCGTCCAGTTCGGTTTACCCGGTTTTAGAATTCGGTATGACATTGAATCCCCATACCCTTATGGGAGTCCGTTTTGGAAGTATGTTAATCTCCCGTTATGAAAAACAAGTCAGTACCTTCGAAGACTTTAGTGACCTTACGTTTGTAACCACATTATTTCCGAAGAAACGCGGTCTGTTCTGGCGCGCGGGCGGCGGCCTGACGGAATACATTCAAACAGATGATTTATACGACCCATACCATGCGAGTCATAACAACAACTCCACGCTAGGCTTGAACGCCTTGATAGGTCTTGGATATGCTAGCCGGCTAAGCCGACATATGCATCTAACGTTCGGCTCGGACTTGAACAATTATTTCCTTAGCCATTCCAGATCTGGACATGTGTTGAATCTTCATCTTGGCCTTTACTGGTATTAACCCCAGTCATATTGCTTAATGAAAAGCGGTAAGATCGCTATGATTTCATCCCGGCTAAAAAAGCGATCTGCTCGCGACATGCGCATTTCGTTTTGTAACTCCTCGCTACCGCCGAAACAAAAAACCGGCAACATAATCTGATGTTGCATACGGATGTCGCGGATTACGTCGAGAGGATCAAATACGTCCACTTCATCAAGGTCCAGAAGCAGGAATCGAAACAATAGAAGATCACCCCAGTCTCCAAGATCCTCAAGATCTGTCACAGAAGAGGCAACCCAGTCCTCGGGAATACTATTTTTTATCCTGGAAATCATAGACATGTCGTTAGACATGATGATAATCCGTTTTTCCATTCGCTTTTCAATCGTTGGGTAAACCATCTACCACCTCTATGCTCCCTGCATGTTGACCATAAGGCGCTGGAACTTCAGAAATTTCTGGCGCTGTCGATATTTCTTAAGGTAATTGGCTGAGTATAAACAATAGTTCGCTGAATATATGAAGAAAAAAAGTATCTTACGTCAACTATTTCTATCATTTGTTGGATTTGGCATGTTTATGGGCATTGTTTTTCCGTTCTATGCCAATTTCTTTGTGGAATGGAAGCCAGGTATGCTGATCTGGTTTGTTGTTGGCTGTCTGGTAGCCGGTTCCAGCATTGGCCTGTTCAGCTACGCCATAACCCAACAAGTTCTGATAAAGAAATTGGCGCGTATTGCTAGCGTTGCCAATTCCATAAGCCAACGAGATATAAGCCAGCGTTGCGTCATTGAGAGTGACGACATCATAGGCTCGATAGCCGACAGCATGAATGGCATGGCGGATAGCCTGAATGAAGTGGTGTCCGAAATCAACGAGCTTTCTAAAAACTTGCAATCGGTCTCTAGCATCTTGGCAGACAAAGCCAAGCTAACCAGTGACGGCGTGGCGTCTCAGCTACGTGAAATTGAGGATATTAATCAGGAACTCCGTGGTATAGAGGCTATATCGGAATCTTCGCTGGAGGCAGCCGAACAATCCGCAAATTTTCTGGAAAGCAAAATGTCCGAAATGTCTTCCTCTGTTGGGGTGCTAGCTTCCCATACCGTAGACATTTCAAACATGCTGGAAAATATCACTCGAATCACAAGTAAAACCAATATCCTGGCAATTAACGCCTCTATTGAATCGGCGCGCGCTGGTGAACAGGGGCGTGGGTTTTCGGTAGTGGCGGAAGAAATCCGTCAACTCGCCGGTAAAACCCAGCAAGCGACAAACGATGTTCTCAGCAATAGTGCGATTCTCAGTAAGCATTCCGAAAATGCGCTGGCATCACTACAAAATCACAATCAAGATGACAACACAAATGATATTTCCAAATTGAAACAAGTCGTGGAAAGCGCTCGTAACAGACAAAAATCAGCCGTTTTACACATCTTCGATAAGGTCAAGGAAATTGAAGCCATACTTGAAGCCACAAATACCGGCAGTCACGAAACCCTGGATCAAAGTAAAACATTAACCAGGCATATAGAGGACTTCAACACTATTATTCGAACCTTCAAGCTGGACCATACTGCATAGCTCACGCACCGTCGGAATCCCCGGCATCCTGCTGGTAGAAATGTTCGAAATAAAAATCACGCTGCTTGAGATCCTGATATAACAAACTTCTTTCCGCAAAGCCCTGCTCCATCACCTTTATCAATGCCTGCGCCTGATCGCCATCAACGATATGCATACGCCCGAGCAAATCCTGATCTGTCCGCAAAAAATGCTCGATAAATTCGCCGCTATCATCTACATAAACAAGAAACGACTTCGCGTTAGCATCCATGGGGTCTAAAGGCTGCATCACTAACTTGCCCAGCCAGGCAATTCTCGCCACCTGGTTAAATTGATTGATATCCAGCTTCGCCCCAGCTTTATACTTGCGCAATTCATTCTTAATTGCGCCGATATCTGTAACCTTGATATCTTTCATTACCGTTCACTCCACATGATTTGAAGCTACACTCCCAACGCGTCTTTGGCCACGCAATGCGCAGCGTGAAAAACCACGTTTATACATCTTCTGCGTGACATTTTTGTCCGCTTTGCGCAAGATACTCAAGAACGCAATTTGCATGGCTATTTTTAACCAAATGATTTACCTTGGTTTCAGCGGTAGATTCCGAGCTCATGCTGGCTAAAAGAAAAAAGCGCTCCAGTCCCTGCTTTGCCCATGGCGATGAACTTACGGGAATCAAATCCAGCATTCCTTTGTGCTCGCCAATACGATATTTCATCTGTCGGTTTGTTTGAGCAACGCTATCCATATCGGCTTCAGGTTTCAATAGCTCGGTGGCAAGCGATTGGTTAAAACTGGAAACAGATATCTGCGTACTCACCACGGTATGAGTATACTGCGTTTTAGTAACACTCATACTATTCATATCGCAACAGCAGTGCATTTCAGATGACATACAATTTCTCCTGTCTGGTTTGCCTGGAGACGGTTTATGCAACACCACTTCCCAATTGATCAAAATATGTTCGGACGTACAGGTGCGTGTATAGCAAAATACTGCGGGATATATAGAATCCAATTTGTCGGACATACTCAACATGATTTGCTTCATACCGCGAGCTTAGGAAAAGTTTTGCCGCGTTACGCGTCTTATTGCCGTTTATCTAGTTATTCAAATTGATCATTTTGTGTGAATACACTTCGTTTACTGAACGAGAGTACAGGTTTCTGTATCCGGTGAAGCAATAGTCAAATCATTGGCACAATCCTGGCAAAAATACTTTTATGCCAGAGGTTGCAAACACATGGAACAACAGACGCCAAAATCACTACTGACTTCTCGCGAGAAAACCGTTCTGCGCTGGGCTATGGAAGGAAAAAGTGCATGGGAAATCGGCACAATACTCGGTATTACGGAGCGGACAGTCAAATTTCATTTTACTAACATCTATCGCAAGATGGGGGTCAGCTCACGATCTCAGGCGATTGTACAAGCCCTGGGAAAAGGCATCGTCAACCTGGGTTCTATTGCTTGAAGATGGCTTCCTGATAAGGGTAAGATGAAGACGGCCACAACAATAATGGAGTCTTCATATGTCCCGTGAAAATGACCACGCACTGCGCTTCTATCACGAGGTCCTGGGATTAGATCATTTGCATTATGGTCTTTGGAACGATGATGACGACCTCACGTTCGAGAATTTGAAACGCGCCCAACAGCGGTATGAAGACTTTCTGGTGGACAACATCCCGACAAATGCCAAATCCATACTGGACGTCGGTTGTGGCACATCTGCCTTGACCAAGCGCCTGCTGGATAGAGGTCTAGAGGTTGAGGGATTATCACCGGACCAGACGCAGAAAGACCTTTTCACGTCCACGCTGGAGGTGCCATTTCATCACACCCGTTTCGAAAATTTCTCGACCAACCGTACCTATGATTGCCTGATTATGAGCGAATCGGCGCAATATATTCCGTTAAAACAGCTTTTCGATAATGCGCGAACCCACCTCGCTCCTGGCGGGCATCTACTGGTATTCGACTATTTTATTAATGACCATGCCCAGGGCATCTTTGCCAAAAGCGGCCACAATTATCGAAAATTCGTAGAGAGCGCCAACAATACCGGGTTCCGAATTTTACGTGAGCTGGATTATACCCACAGCACCATCAAGACTCTCGACCTTGGTAGACAGTTTGCGGACCGCGCAAAGATCGCGCTGGAAATTCTGACGGAGAAGCCCAAACGCCGGCATCCACGCATTTATAGCCTGGTTAATTGGGCATTTCGCAAAAAGATTAAACATCTTCAGGAGCAGATGCAGTTGCTGGACTCAGAAAGGTTTAGAAACCAGAAAAAATATGTATTTTTTGAATTTCAATGTTTGTCGGGGTGAATTTACGTTCTTTTAAATACAAATTTCAGAACCGTATAAATTCCGATACTTGCCATCAGTATCCCACTCAATGCCGACGTTGGTGCGTGATTCTGCTGGATATACACATCCTGGTACAGAATAATTGAGGCCAGCGAGATACACAAAAAGGCCCACGATATCCGTGCCGCTCGATAGTGTACGAGAATTTCCCGCTCATCAAACTTTGGCCTACCTTCATTATCAAGCCGATTACGCCGTGGATACCATGCAAGCGCGATAACCAGTGGCAACAATCCCACGGCCAATCCAGCAAGCAAGGACTTGCTAACTAAGCTAACTATTGCCACTAGACACAGTGCAATCACAATATTTCTGACAAGGTAAGATTTATTCATCCGATTACTCCCTAAACCACCAAGAAAAAGACTTCTTCCACGTGCAAGCCCAGCGACTCACCAATGCGTAAGGCTAGTTTTACTGAGGGCTCATAATTTCCTTTCTCAATCGCGATGATAGTTTGCCGGCTCACATCCACCTGCTCAGCGAGGTCCTGTTGGGTTAAACCCTTGTTCTTACGCACTTCCTTGAGTCTGTTTTCGAGTTTCATCCCAAACCTTAATGTAAAGCATGCTTTACATTATAGTTGGCAATACAGATATGTCAAGCATCCTTTACATTCTTCCACTATGACTCTGTGGATTTGAAAATAAAGAATACCGATCTGATACCGATAATTTTTGGGTAACTTTTCACACCCCAATACAAGGAGCTCACTGGAAATGAACAACATCGCAAAAGGACTGGTTACCCTCGTTGCCTGTTCGAGTATTTTTCTTGCCTGTAAACACGACGCCGGTACAGGTAGTTCCTCATCACTCAAGATGATGCTGAGTGACAGTGCGGCTAGTGCCAAGTTACAGCCGCGCACTTCGCACACTATCGAATTCAGTGATGGAGCCACTACTTTCACCATTACCGAAGCACGTATGAATATCCGCGACATCCGATTCAATACCAGTACGACAGCTGGAAACGCCGAAGACTACACTGTTCCCGGCGGCCCATATGTCATGAATCTAATCGACGGAACTGCTTTACCGCAAAATATTTCGTTTGACGCGCCAACTGGCAACTATAAACGCGTCGATATACGCCTCGACGAATCAAATATTGAAGATGGCGTGGTTACGACGGGCGACGCATTACTGGGCAATGCCCTGGTGGTAAAGGGAACCCACAACTACAACGGTGTCACCGATGGCACCTTCACGCTGACGGTAAAAGTATCAGAAGACATTCGCTTTGAGCCCACGAACGGTATTGTTGTTGATACCGATGCTGGCGCGAATGTGACGCTGACATTTAATGTTACAGACTGGTTGGAAGATCCGGATGCAGCTAACGCTGGCACCAAGATTGATCTGACAGGTTGTATTGCCTCAGCAGGTTTGATGGATAGCAAAAATCACATTACCCTGGATGAAGGGACGCAGTGTGAAAGCGTGTCTGCATCGATCGGAAATATCATCAAAGACAATATGAAGAACCGCTACGACTTTAACTAAACTGATTTAATTAAAGTCTAAAGGCTAGTAATTTTCGAAGTTGTCGAGCGCCCCAACAAACCTACTCGCTCGATAAACGCGAAGCATACAGCCGAACAAATTAATAAGGGCCTTTGAGAGGCCCTTTTTTTTCAACTAATCATCGAGATCTTCGTGAAAGGTTCCGATTTGCTCTCCCGCCATTTGTCGCCGAACGACATCGACATCTTTGTCATTTAGCGCGAAAGGAAAAGAATAGATATTGGTAGGTGAGGAATCACCGTAGGGTCGATTACAGGCCGACACTTCGTCGTCCTTACCTGGACAACCCGAGGTCTGAAAAGGTACGCCGGTACTGATTAGCTCTTCCAGCTCGGATCTTTCGATTCCGTAGTCGACGACCTGACCGGCGCTATTAAACGTCATATTACGCACATTGCCGCCGCGATAATCGATAATAAAACGCGCCAGTTGTACACGTCGCCACTGATCGGGAGAGACCGCTTCCCAGTCTTCCATCATCGAACCTTGCTCGGGGAAAAAGGCAAACATGTGATTATGCCCGCCCATATCGCGTATGCGTTGGCAGATATCAAGAATCTCTTGTTCGGTTTCGCCCATACCACAGATTAAATGTGCACCGAATTTTTCGGGACCAAATATCTCCGCGGCCCACTCAATTGCCTGCCAATAACGCTCCCAGGTATGGGGACTGTCTACGGTTTTGCCTCGGGTACGTTCAAATATCTCTGGCGTGACTGCATCAAGGGCAACGGTAAAAATATCCGCACCGACCTCTTTCATTTCGCGAATATATTCATACGACATGGTAGTGGGATTGGACAATATCGATACCGGAATATGCGGCACTTCTTTGACCCACTTTTTCAACATTTCCATCGAGTCATCATCGGAGTTCGGATGGGTGATCATGGAAATACACATACGTTCAAACGCGGCCTTGTCCTGGCCGGCTTTTACTCTTTCGATGACTTCATCATATTTCGCGGTCGGCCAATCAACGCGTATGAAATTTCTATCCGCGTAGTCTCGCGATTCCTCACGATGTCGCGCCAGACCACAGTAAGAACAATTGGCACGACAACCCTCAGGATAGGTAACTAACAAATTAAGACAATGAGTACACGAGGTTCGGTGCATATTACCCGGCACCAGGCCCAGGGTTATGGCTGCCGCTGTAGACATTTGCACATATTCTGGCGAGCGCATGTTCGGAGTTTTTACAAAATAATCTGGTTTGTAAAAATTCAGTGGTGCTGTAACGTTTTCCGCCGTCGTACTCATTCGATACCCTCACTCAACACTGTTGCTCTGTTTGGCGTTCTGTTTAAACGATTTACCCGTATGTCTATAAAACTGCCGCCAGTTCCTGATGCTGTTCTTCAAAATACTCGTCGAAGGCGATCCATCCACGACGCATGATTTCATCATCATTGGCCCGATCGCCGCGCCAGAAATGTTTCAACCATAGTCGACGCTCTACCGCTCGGCCTATTGTCGTACCGTATTGTTCAAACACCTCGTCGACATACTCACCTAACGCTTCGGTATCACCATTAATGGTGTCGGCGATGGCACTACCTGCCCACTCGCCGGATTGCACTGCCGATGCAATACCTGCCCCGGTGATCGGGTGAGTTAAACCTGCCGCATCTCCTACGAAAACCACATCTTGTTCCACCAGGGTTTTGCGTATGCCGCCAACAGGAATGGCACCGCCTGTGCGCGATAATATGGTTTCACCTAGCACCCCTTCAAGCACTAGTTGGCGATGCAAATCATCCAAGGGAATTTTCAAATCCGGTTGGAAAAGTTTGTCTGCACCCATTCCGATATTGGCCACATCGCCCTTGGGAAACAACCAGGCATAGCCGCCCGGAAAATTATCGGATAACCAGATATCGGTGTCGAAGTATGGCTTTAACAAGGGCACGGTATACTGGCGCGTATTCACCGTGTCCAATGCATCGAGACCAAGAAAACGCGCAACAATCGAATGCGGTCCGTCGGCGGCAACCAGATAGCGATAATGTACATCGGCCATGTGATCGCGAAACAATATCGTTGCGGAATGTCCAACGGGATCAATATCGGTTAAGCGTGTGTCGTCATATAACGTTGCACCTGCCTGCCGAGCCTTGGCCGCGAGCGCGCGATCAAACTGGGCGCGATCAATCATAATCCCAGGAAAGGGAGACTCTTCTACCGCGCCTGAGGGCAGGTATGTCTTCATACCTTCAACGGTTTGTACGCGCACCGGCGACGATGCTGCATAAGCGCCTAAGGGCATGGGAATAAACTCTGCGCATTGTACGGGCTCACCCAGGTGGCGTTTTTTGTCGATTCCAATAACCGATAAGCCCGCCTTGGCTACTGCCCAGGCCGCACTACTCCCTGCCGGTCCCAAGCCAACCACTAATACATCAACGGCTATATGCCGACGATCCAGGCGAACACCAAATGTCTCAGCCAACAGATTCTTCCAAGGTTTCCAGCTGCAATGCTGACTCGATCGCTGCAATAAAATCTGCGCGCGACAACATCAACATTTCAACCGGGTAATTATCAAAAAAGCGATTCACATTCACACGCAAATCCGCGACGGGCGTGTCTTTCAATGCCGCTTCCAAATCTATGATCATGCGACGTGGATTTACAAAAAAATCACCCGTAATCCACAACTGTTTGATGTGGTTGCGTTCCGTGTCTAACCCGACGGTGACGCGCATCAAGCCGCCTGCGGTTTTACTGATTCCGTCCATATTGACCGAAGCCGATGCAGGTTTTTGATTCAGATAAACCCATTCCGACGTATCGATATCAGTCAGGTTTTCGGCGAAACGTCTCTTTTCAACTTCACTCAATTCGTCCGCTACAAAGAATTCCAGGTCGAGTTCTTTAGCAAAGGCCTTCATCATTTCGCTCTTAACTTTATCCAGAGCCGGCGCTTCACCAAGCAAATCTTTGAGATTGGCAACCCGCTCGCGTGCGGATTCAATCATTTTGTCATTGAGTTTTTCTGCAGGGATTTTCAAAACGCGCAGCATACGCTCAACATCGAAATCTACCAGCAAGGTACCTTGGTAAAGAATCGAATTACCGTCGAATGCGCCACCAGTTCCTGAGATCTTTTTACCATCCACCTCAATATCATTGCGCGGACGAAACTCCGCATTCACA
Organism: Gammaproteobacteria bacterium; assembly: GCA_029881255.1. NCBI lineage: Bacteria > Pseudomonadati > Pseudomonadota > Gammaproteobacteria > Gammaproteobacteria bacterium. The sequence goes on from JAOUMY010000003.1 coordinate 295,865, forward strand.
CCGAGTGCGCTAATCCCCTTCGCTGCCGCTGTGCAGATTTTTTTGGCAATTTCGCCCATATCGGCGGTGCCGAGGGTTTGTTTATCGAGATACAACTCCCAGCCTATTTGTGTCTGATCGAAATAGATCGCGCCACCTCCGGTAATACGTCGCTGGATCTCGATACCGTTCTCTTTGCAATAATCTTCACGCAATTCTTGTTCGACGCTTTGATGAAAGCCTATCAGGGCGCTGGGGGGAAATTGCAGGAACCGCAGTGTATTGGGTATAAAACCTTCCTGATGCAACTCCAATAAGGTTTTATTTAAAGCCATGTTTTCGGCCGCTGAACGCAAGCCGGTATCCAGGAGTCTCCAGCGTTTTTGATCTCTCATCCCTACTCTCCTTATACTCATCTAATTTTAGTCCGCATCCGTGAACATCGGCTGGATGCAATATACAAAATCTATTCGGGTTGCGCCCAAGAGTTATCCCGAGACTATCTTTATATTTTGTAGTGCATGGCCGCGATTAAAAAAAGCAGGCCGTTTATTCGCACGCTCATGTGCAAGCACTTGCTCCAAATTGAGTTCAAGCGTATCCGCAGTTTCGTCCATGGACATAACTTCTTCGCCCACCGCGATTGAACAACATGCCGGCGTAACCTTTACCTGTCGTTCCAGACGTGCCGCCAGTTCAACAACGCCTTCGGCTGGATGCGCAATACCGCTCATTCCCGCCATAACCGCATAGCTGTCGATTTTAACCTTGGCCAGTCCTGGCGGACGTGCGCATCCCAGTAACAAGGGTGTATTTGGCAATGCCTCACGAGCATCCATAAAAAAGCGACCCACCTCGGTAGTATCAGGTGTTTTAAACGGACGCTTTTCAGGCGCATACTGTGGCATGACCACCACCAGCACGACCGCATCAGGTGTATAGCGTTGCAACATTTTTAGGGCCTGCCATTCACCGAGCAATTGTCCATAGTGCAACCCGATGACGATATGGGGAACGACTTTCATTTTGGTGTTGACCAGTGAAGCCAGCGTCGCTTCGAAATCATCAACTGTACGTTTTAAATGATAAACCTGCGTAATGGTTTCCTGAGCGCCAATCACATCCATCATCGCAGCGTCTATGCCGGATTGCTCCATGGACAAGGCGATATCATCATTCACCAGGGCGGTGTGCATGGCTATTTTAAAAAACGGAAATTCATCTTTTATGCGTCGTATTGTGGAATAGTACGAGTCGTATTCGACTTCATTACGGTGATTTGAACCGCCGGTTATCAACATACCCCGGCCACCCTGTTCAATCACGCGATTGACTACGCGCCATAATTCTTCCGGCGTTTCCGCCGCTATCATCGGCTCGAGTATTTTCGCCTTGCAGTGATCGCATTGCAGTTTGCACTTGGCTCCAGTAATCGATACCGCTGGCCAGGCACTACTGCTACTGCATGCACTGAGTTCCGAGCTGAGATAGGTTTTAAACGTCGGGGTATAGAAATTTATGCCATTTAATTTGGCCGAATCAGGTAATCCCGACCAGTGTGATTCCATATATTGAATGAGATCCGAGTCCAGTTCGATATCTTCTAAGGCTTCGACACGTTGCGCGGCGCCCATCCAGTCAAACATACCCAACCTCGTTAATCACGACTTGAAAACAGCGGAGAGATATTGCGGTCTTGTGCCACCATTTCCAGTGACACAAGACGACAACAATGCATCAATTACAACCGTCGAAACCTTCCGAATTCATCTTCGATTCGAAAGCACTTGTGGCTGCGCCACCGGTAACCAGATCGGAGGAATCGCCATCCCAATCTTCAGGTTTGATCTTTACCAGCCAACCGTCGCCATACGGGTCGCTATTGATTAAGCCGGGAGTGCTAGAAACCGCGTCATTGATTGCAACGACTTCACCCGCTACAGGAGACTTCGCCGGACCTACCCATTTGCCGGATTCGACCGTAGCACAGGATTTGTCTTTCTTGACATCCTTACCTACTTTCTTCGGGGTATAAGAAACGATTTGACCCGCAAGCGCCGCTGCATATGATGTCATGCCCACCGTGATGGTGCCGTCATCTTCCTTGCGCGCCCATACATTATTGTCCACGTTGTAACTCAGATCTTCAGGTATTTCACAGCCTCGAACTGCACCCATGATGCACTCCTCCCGGATTAATATACAAAATAAATGTGGTAAAACCCGTTTCCGCGCAGAAATGATTTCCACGCCCCTCGCTATTTTTCTTTAGCAAATTATTCGATCGTGCGTCTACTGTTCAGAAGGATAATACCTTATCGGCACTGAGTATCAAGTCCGCAAACACACCGCCGCCAACGACTTCATCTACTTCGTCGATTAAATCAATATCAGGATCGATTTCATAACCCGGTAGCGCAGGCATGCAGCAAACGATTTTAACACCGGCCTGCTTGGCGTCGCGCAAAAAATCAATTATCAGCTTGCCACCATCCATTGCGACCAGCGTATCGGCGATACCTTTACGCAAAAGATTCACACCTTCCATGGTGAAGAAGAGTTTAACCTCCGCATCCATCGCCGCTAATACTGTCGCTACAAAAAATGGCGTCGCACATCGATGCGGCGTACTTGGTCCGCTCGTCATCATAATCATGACACTTTGTTCTTCATCGCTATCAATATAATGGGAGTCAGCCATCGCTATTTTCTCTCACACTGTATATCTTCCTTCGCCACCCGTGCGCAATAACCCTGTTTCGCTTCATCACCGGTTTTAAAAACCGACAGATAATCCTGTTGACCTGACGCCGGTTTAACGCGGGCAATCCAGGCACCATAAGGATCAGAGTTCAACAAGCCGGGAGCATCCAGTACTGCGCTATTGCCCTCAAGAATTTCGCAATCAATCAGATTGGGCACGGGGCCTGCCCACTTGCCACTTTCCACAGTGGCTACAGGTTTTCCTGCGGGGCGGAGGGTGCCAGGTTTACGTACCCGAACATGCAGAATTCTTCCCGCAATAGACTGGGAGATATCGGTCATACCAACTTTGAGCGTGCCGTCAGTATCGACAGATACCCAGATCTGGTATTGATCATCATAGTAAAGTTCGGGAATAAATTCGCATCCGTTGCATTCGATCATTTAAAACGTTCCCTTTTCGACAGGCAAAACAGAGAGAACTAGAACGCTCTCTCTGCGCGCAATCCAGAGTGAGTAATTACAACACACCTTTTTGCTTCAGGAAATCGATCGAATCGCTGACATTCTCGTGTATACCCAATTTGCGTGCGGACATCCCCAGGGAAAGCCCCAGCAATTGAGTAAAATAGAGTATCTTGACGTTGGTTTTAATACCAAACACCTTCTCCGCTCGCACCTGATGCATTTCCAGGCCAGAGTGACAGGTAGGACATTCGGTTGCAATCACTTCCGCACCGGAGTCTTCTGCGGCTTGCAGGAGGTTCAAAACCAGTTGTGTAGACGTGTCTGCATCAGACAAAGTGTGCGCACCACCACAACAGGCAGTCTTGAGCGGATAATCCACGTTTTCAGCACCGGCGGCACCGAGCAAATCATCCATATAATGTGGCTTATAAGTAGACTCCGATCCTGGGCCGGCATCTTTCTCGGGAAAGATCTGGCGTGGTCGCGTATACATACAACCGTAGTAATTGGCGATTTTAATTCCGTTGAGCGATTTCTTCATGCGCTCCTTAATACCCTCAGAGCCGATTTCCTCCATCAGCCACTCGAGTAAATGCACGGTGCGCACATCGCCTTTATATACCGGGTCATTGGCCTTCTTGGCCAAGTCCTGAACCGTGTTCAATGCGTCCGGCGAGGTGGCCAGTTCATACTCAGCCTTTTTGAGATTGTGATAGCAACCGTTGCATGGCGCCATCACCGTATCGAAACCCATCTGCTCAGTGGCGATCGCCAGATTACGTGCCGACAAATAGGTCTGCAACATGGGGTGCACATTTTTTACTTCCATAGCACCGCAACAGTTATAGTCGCGCAGGTTTTCCATTTGCAGCTTTAACTCACCTACAATCGCGCGCGTAGATCTGTCGTAAGGCCCACCGGTACCTTCCAATGCACAGCCGGGATAATATGCCACCTTAGCCATGTGCAGCCTCCTTTTGTTCCTT